>DASUGE010000127.1:0-2262 GCA_036274215.1 Polyangiaceae bacterium
GACGACACGGGCGTTTCTCTTCCGCGCCCCGAACGAGGTCGGACAATGACACGCCTGATTCGACCCCTTCCACGCCGGCGTTTTCTGCGTGGGCTCGGCAGCGTCGCCGTCGGGTTGCCCTTTCTCGAGGCTCTGGCGCCGCGCCACGCAGGCGCTCAGAGCCAAGTCATCCAGCGCTTCGGCGTCTTCTTCGCGTGCAACGGCGTCAACATGGATCGCTGGTTTCCGAGCGGCGCCTACGGGGCGATGACCGACGCCCACCTCGCCGGCACGGCGAACGAAGCACTGCTCCCGTTTCGCCAAAAGCTGCTCTTCCCGCGCGGCGTTCACATGTCGCCGCGCGGCTTCGACCGCGATGGCGGCGGTGGCGACGACCACATGAAGGGCATGGCGCACAAGCTCACGGCGCGCTTCGCGGACGACGATGACGCGCTCGCGCTCGGACCCTCGGTCGATCACGTGATTGCCGCCGAGGTGAATCCGGGAGCGGAGGGTTCGCGCCGCCCGCCGCTCAATCTCCTCGTCGGCCGCGGCGGCGGCTCGCGGGGCCTCGACTACAGCTCCTATCGCGCCGCCGGAGAGCCCGTCGCCGGCATCAACAACCCCTGGAACGCGTACTCCGATTTCATGAGCCTCGGCGGTACCGGCACGGGCGGCACGGGCGAAGCCGAAATGCGCGTCGCGCTCAGGCGGCAAAGCGTGCTCGACCTCGTGAAGTCCGACTTCGACGATCTCGCACGCGGCCCGCTCTCGAGCGACGACAAGCAGAAGCTCGACGAGCATTTCACGACCATCCGCAGCATCGAGACGACCATGACGACGTCTGGGCTCGCTTGCCTCGACCCGGCGCTCCGCGATCGCGCGGCCGTGTACGACGGCGCCGGACGCGACGTCGAGGTGGAGTCGGCGTATCCCGTCATCGCCGACTTGCAGGTCGACATCATGGCGCTCGCGCTGGCGTGCGACGCGACGCGCGTCGCGACCCTTCAGTTCGACCGCGGCAGCGGCGGCCCGACGTTCCGCTGGGACGGCATGATGCACGAGTACAACCACCACAAGCTCTCGCACGGCAAGGTGCGCGACGACTGCTTCGGCGAAAGCACGGCGAACGGCTGTGCCGACGTCGACGGTTACGAAGACATGCTCTTCGACATCGACGTGTGGCACCAAGAGCGGCTCGCGCGCCTCCTCCAAAAGCTCGAGTCGTACAAGGAAGCCGACGGCAAATCGGTACTCGACAACTCCGTCGTTCTTTACACGAACGAGCTCTCGGACGGCCGCGGCCACTCGTTCATGGATCTACCGTACGTCCTTTGCGGCAGCTGCGCGGGCGTCTTCAAACAGAATCAGTACGTGCGGCTCGGCGAAGGCACGTCGTACGACGACCAGCAGGCGCCCCACAACAAGCTCCTCAACACCCTCGTGAACGCGATGGGCATCGAATCCGACTGGTTCGGCGTTCCCGAGGGCGAGGGCGGTGAGACGATGCAAGGTGGGGTCTACACGGAGCTTCTCGCGTGAGGCGACGAGCTCTCGTTCGGCGCGTCTCGCTCGGCGCGCTCACCATGGGCCTCGCCGCCTTTGCTCTGACCCTCGGAGCGGCGGCTGCTTGCGTCGAGCTTCCGACCGTCAATACCGACGCGATGGGCGGGGCGGCGGGGATCGATTCGTGGGGTGGCGAAACGAGCGGCGATGACGAGACGACGGGCGGCACATCGCTCGGTGGCGCGTCGATCGGCGGTTCGTCGACGGGCGGCGACGGAGGCGTCTCCGGCGGCGGAGCTTCGAATGGCGGCGGAACAGCCGGTAGCGGAGCGAGCGGTGGTGCGGACGATAACGGCGGCAGCGGAGGCTCGGGCGCGTCGTCGTCCGGCGGTGCGAGCTCGGGCGGCGGCACCGGCGGAAGCAGCGGCAAAGGCGGCGCGAACGGCAGCGGCGGCTCCGCAGGCAAGGGCGGCGCGGCCGGGTCGGGCACGGGAGGCGGCGGTGGCAGCGCCGGCTTCTCCACCGATCGCGATGAATTTTTCGGTGACAGCCGCTGCTCGAGCGCCTTCGATCTCTGCGACGACTTCGAGCGCACCACGCTCGACACGGCGCGCTGGCGCGTGCAGGGCCCTGCTCCGACGATCGATGCGACGCGCGCGGCGCGCGGCATGCGTTCCGCTCACTTTCACACCGAAGACAACGGCCTCTCGCTCATTCACACGACGAGCATCTTCCCCGCCGACAACAACACCTACTGGGGACGCATGTTCGTCTACT
>DASUGE010000128.1:0-8305 GCA_036274215.1 Polyangiaceae bacterium
GTTCAGCTTTCCTCTTGGGTCCGCGGACTTTAGCGGAACCGTTCGGCTCGACAATGGGCTAGCGTCGCCGGCCATGGCGAGCGCGAAGAAGGCGAAGAAGAAGGCCCCGGCGAAGTCCAACGCGAAACCCGCCAAGGCGCCGAAGTCTGCGAAAGCGACGGCCAAGCCGGCGAAGCCGGCGAAACCCGGAAAGGCCATGCCCAAGGCGAGCACCGGCGCGAAGGCCGGCCTGGTCGTCGGTAACCGCGCGCCCGCCTTCACCTTGAGCGACGCGTCCGGCAAGAGCGTGAGCTCCGCGTCGCTCGCGGGCGCCCCGTACGTCCTTTATTTCTATCCGAAGGACAACACGACGGGGTGCACGAAGCAGGCCTGCGACTTCCGCGATTCGTTCCCCGCCTTCGGTCGCGTGCGCGCGCGTGTGCTGGGCGTGAGCCCCGACTCGGCGACGAGCCACGCGGGCTTCGCGAAGAAGCACGGCTTGCCCTTCACGCTCCTCGCCGATCCGGACAAGACGCTCGCCAACGCGTACGGCGTTTGGGCCAAAAAACAAAACTACGGTCGTGAGTACATGGGCATCGTCCGCAGCACGTTCGTCGTCGACGCGAAGGGCGTCATCCAGAAGGTGTGGCGCGGCGTGAAGGTGAACGGCCACGTCGCCGCGGTGCTCGACGCCGTGAAGGCGCTCTCCTAGCGTCGCGCCCGGAATCAGCCGCCGTTGTTCGGCGCGGGTGGCCACGTCACGGGCGGCAGCGGGAACTGCGGCCGCGCGAACAAGAAGCCTTGGCCGAAATGCACGCCGGTGTCGCGCAGGGCGTCGAACTCGTCCGCGGTCTCGATGCCTTCGGCCACGACCGTGGCGCTCAGATCGACGCACAGGCGCACGACGTTCGCGACGAGGCGCTGCTGGCGCGTGCTGCGATCGATGCCGCTGATGAGCTCGCGATCGAGCTTCACGACGCGCGGCTCGAGGTCGATGATGCGCTTCAGGTTGCTGTAGCCAGCGCCAAGGTCGTCGACGACGAGGTGCACGCCGCCGCGCACGCGAACCTCGTGGAGGACGTGGTGGCAGAGCTCGAAGTGGGTGAGGGGAACCGACTCGGTCACCTCGAGGTAGACGTCGCTATCGTGGCCGTAGATCGGGTCGTCGGGACGCACGAGCCACGCTTCTTCGAGCTCGAGCGGGTGAACGTTGAGGAACAAGGGAATGCCGGCGGCGAGCGGTACGGCGATCTCGCGCACCATGCGTCCAAGGCGCCCCACGCACCCAGCGCTCACTGCGCGTTCGAACAGCACAGGCGGGCTCGAGACGTCCGCGCGCGTGCAGCGCACGAGCGCCTCGTACGCGAAGAGCGTCCCGTCCCCCATCCTCACGATGGGCTGGAATACGACGCTGAGCTCGTCCGCACGCACGAGGCCCTGCAGGGCCATGTACGAGTCGCGGCCGGGGGTCGCATGAGGAGAGATGAAGGGCGCGCCTCGCATAGCGGGAGGATGGGAGCTCGGTGCGGTCAGGTGGAGTCTCCGGGAAGAGGGCGCAACGCGAGAATGCTCCACCATTTGTTCTAACATGGGGGGCCTACCCCCTCAACAACGTGAACGATAATCGACCCCAGGGAAATGTCATGGGAACTTCATCCACGCACATGAGCTCTAACGATAGGTCGAGCTCTGTTTCTCTTCGGTTTCCTCAGTGGCGGGCGTTTCGCGATTGGGGGGAGAGGCGCGCACGTTTGACTACATCGTGGGTTGCTCTCGTAGTCATTATTTTTTCGGCTCTCGGCTGCACGCCCGAGACGAGGAAGAGCGCGGCAGCCGCGAAGGGGCACGTGCTCGAGCTCGCGAAGGCGGCGCGCGAGGACGTCCGGCAAGTGCGAACCGGTCTGCCGCAGGGCGCCGCGGAGCTCGTCGCGATCCTGCCACCGGCCGACAAGGGTGACATCGACGCGCCGACCGCGCGCGAAGCGCTCGAGAAGGCGCGCAGCAAGGTGCAGGATCTTCGCGTCGCGAAGTCGACGTTCTTCGCGCTCGTCGCGCCGAGCGGCACGGTCATCCGCAACGATCAGCCGCAGGACCGCATGGCCGGCAAGGATTTCCTGGCGAGCTTTCCGGCGCTGCGCTCGGCGCTCACCGGCGGGTACGTGGAGGGGCGCGGCTCGATGCCGGAGGCAGCCGAGGTGCGCGGCAAGCCGGACGCGGAATGGGTCGCCGCTGCTCCCGTGGGGAGCCCGGCGCGGGCGCTCTATGCGACGGGCTGGTCGTGGACGGGGTACGCGTACCGGCTCGAGAACGCCGTGCGGAGCAGCGTGCGCGGGGCCGCGAGCGACGTGCAGAAGGTCCCGCTGCTCTACGCGTTCGTGCTCGTCGGCACGGACGTCTACGGAGCCCCCATCTCGCCCGAAGTGAACGCCAAGGCCATCCAGGAGCAGAAGCTTCCCGAAAAGCTCAAGGGCACCGAGCCCGCGACCGTCGAGCTCGAGATCACGGGGCGCGGCTTCGGGCTCGCCGCCGTGCGCGTTCCCGAGCTCGGCGACGATGTCGCGATCGCCGTCTTGCGCAGCGAAACCTAGGCGCTCGAGCCCGCGTCGGGGCCGAGCCGCCCGAACCGGTGCAGCGCCACGAACAGCATGGCGACGCCGGCGACGATCAGAAAGCGTCCGATATCGTCATCGTTCACCGAGAGCACGATGCCGAACAGCGTGATGCCGGCTCCTCCGCCGATGAGCAGGCGGGCGCGACGCTCTTCCTTCATGGCCATTTCTCCGCGTGGGCGCGCACGAGGAAATCGCGCACGTCGCGCCGGAGCTTGAGCTCCGCCGTCACGGTCGTCTCCTCGTGCTCTTCACCGACCTGGTCGTCGTAGACGTAGTCGGTATCGTGCAGGACGAGGATGCGCGCGTCGCCCTCGTCGCCGATACCGCTCACGAGCTGGAGCGCGTCGCCCATTCCGGGGTCGCGAGCAGGGAGCGCCGGGCCGAGCGCGACCCGCTCGTTCGACGTCACGTAGGCGACACCGTACTTCCGCCCCTGTGACAGCACGTCCACCTCGAGCGCGCGCCCTGGGGCCAGCGCCACCGGATGTCCGTGCACGGCCGGATCGCGCTCGTCGCGGAACGCCTGCAGGATGATCTCGATGGCGCGCCGCTCGTCGAGGGGGCGGGTCGGATTCGGGGCCCGCGGCGGCGGCGAGCCGCACGCGAACGAGGCCACCGCCAAGAGCGTCGCCACCGCGAGACGGGTCAGCGACGGGCGCACGGTTCGTGCGACAGCCCGAGGTTTCGCTGCCATCGGCCGCAAAAGGTAGCCAAGAGGGCGCCCTTTAGCTAGCTCTCCGCGAGCATGCTCGGCCGCGCCCTCGCCCTCGGCCTTTCCGGCCTCGTCACGGCCTGCGGCCGGCCGGCCCTTCCCGACCCGCACGCCGCGGCACGTGCCTACGCGGAGGCAGCGGCCCGCGGCGACGACCGGCGCATCTACGCGCTCATGACGCGGGATGCGCGGCGCACCTACGGCGAAGCGCGCACCCGCGAGCTCGTGCGCGACGCCCGCGAGGAGCTGCGGCGACAGGCCGCGGCGCTCACCCGCCCGGATACGCGCGTCGACGGCTCCGCCACCCTCCTATTGACCGACGGAACGAGCGTCGAGCTCGCTCTCGAACCGGACGGCTTTCGAGTCGCCGCCGCCGATACCTTGCCCGGGGCGGCCCGCACGCCGGTCGAGGCGCTCGACGGTTTGCGCCGCGCCCTGTCTCGCCGCAGCTATCCGGCGCTCCTGCGCGTCTTGAGCCCCGAGGCGCGAAGCGAGCTCGAGCTCGACGTGCGCTCGCTCACGAAGGCGCTCGAAGAGCCGGCGACGCTCGACATTCGCGTCGACGGCGATCGCGCCGACGTCGACGTGGGAGCCGGCCATTTCGTGACGCTCCGGCGTGATCAGGGGGCCTGGCACGTGGAGGACATTCGATGAGCGCCGTGCGCCTCGGACGGCGGCCGCTCGCGCTCGGGCTCGGTGCGCTCGCCCTTATGCCGGGCAGCGCGAGCGCGTTCGGCGAGGCCGGGGCGTTCCGGGCGCGGCTCTTGGTGGCCGGTGCCGGACACACCGACGAAGCGCGCGTGCAGGGCGCGTCACGTTGGGCTCAGGAGCTCGTGCGGCGGACGAGCGCACCAGGGCGCCCGGCTCCGGACCGGGTCGAGGCGGACCGCCCGGCGCTCTTTCGCGAGCCGTTCGTGGTGTGGTCGGGCAGCGACGACGTGGGAGCGCTTTCGATGTCGGAGGTGCGCGGGCTCGAGCGCTTCCTGCGGCTCGGTGGGATGCTCGTCGTGGACGATGCGGAGCCGTCGTCGGGCGCCTTCGGTCGCTCGGCGCGTCGCGAGCTGTCGCGGGTCCTGCCGGAAGCACCGCCCGTGCGGCTCGAAGCGACGCACGTGCTGTTCAAGACGTTCTACCTGCTGGATCGCCCTGTCGGGCGCGTGCTCGGTCCGACTCACGTGGAGGCGATCGTGCGCGGGCGCAACGCCGTCGTGCTGTTCCTGTCCCACGATCTCTTGGGTGCGCTCGCGCGGCGCGGCGAAGGTTGGGCGTTCGGGGTCGAGCCCGGCGGCACGGAGCAGCGCGAGCGGGCGATCCGCTTCGCCGTGAACATCGCGATGTACGCGCTCTGCTCCGACTACAAGGACGATGTCGTGCACGCCCCGTTCCTTTTGCAGCGGCGTGGTCGGGCGCGTTGAGGCGGGGGAACGGTGCCCGGTCTCGCCATCGCCGAAGGGGTCACGCCGCTCGTTGCGGGGGCGTTCGTGCTCGTCGTGCTCGGCTGGGTCGCCGCGGTGCTCTTCGAGGTGCGAAGGAGCGAGCGGCCGGCGCGCGGCGTGCTCGCGACCGGCGTCGTCGCCGCGCTCGTGGTGCTGGGCGCGCTGTTCCGGCCCGTTCGTGTGAGCGCGCACCAGGGCCGCGTGGGCCCGCGCGTCGCCGTGCTCGTCGATCAGTCGCGCCGCATGCGCCTGCCGGCCGAGAAGGGCGACCGGCGCAGCGTGGCCCTCGACGCCGCGCGTGACCTCGTGCGGCGCTGGTCCTCGGCCAAGGTCGACGTCTACGGGTTCGCCGACGGCCCGCTCGTACCGCTCGCCCTGGATCGGGAGAGCACGCTCGGGCAGCTCGGGGAGGAGAGCGATCTCACGACGGCCCTGTCGGAGCTCAGCGGCACGCCGGGCGAACGGCCGCGCGCCGTCGTCGTCGTGAGCGACGGCCGATTGGCGCGCCCGGCCGAGCACATCGACGACGCCGCGCTTTCGCTCACGCTCGGCGCGCTCGGGGCACCCGTGCACACGGTCGAGGTCGCGCAGGCAGCGCCCGCGGACGCGAGCATTCGGCAGGTCTCCACGGTGGGAGCGGCCGTCGCGCATCAGCCGCTCGTTCTGCACCTCACGATCGATTGCGCCGGAGGGCTCGTCTGTGACGAGGTACCGGTCACGGTGCGCGAGCTGCGGCAGGGGTCGCCGCCGGCCGATCTCGCGCGCGGTGTCGCCCGGCCGAGCCGGGGCGAGGTGAACCTCGACCTCGAGGTGACGATCGAGCGCGCCGGACAGCGCGTGATCGACATCGGCATCGAGCCGCCCGCGGGCGACAAAGTTCCCGAAAACGACCACCGGCTGCTGCCGCTCGAGGTGCGGCGCGAGCGGGTACGCCTGCTCCATGTTGCCGGCCGGCCCACCTACGACGTGCGGCAGCTGCGCATGTGGCTCAAGACCAACGAGTCCATCGATCTGGTCGCTTTCTTCATCCTGCGCACGAACGGCGACGACCCGAACGTGGTCGACGACACGGCCGAGCTGTCGCTGATCCCGTTTCCGGTCGATGCGCTCTTCACGCAGCACCTCCCGACCTTCGACGCCGTGATGCTGCAGGACATCGACGCGGTCGAATACAAGCTCGAGCCGTACCTGCCCGCGCTCGAGGCCTACGTGCGCTCGGGCGGCGGGCTCATCATGGTGGGAGGACCGTCCGCGTTTTCCGGTGGCGGGTACGCGGGCTCGCCGCTCGAGCGGGTCTTACCGGTGTCGCTGCCGCGTGGTGTCGAGCCGTACGATCTACGGGCGTTCGTTCCCGCTTACACCGCCGCGGGACGCGTCGCGCCCGTGCTCGGCGGAGTGCGACAGCTGCTCGGCGAAGAGCTGCCGACGATGGAGGGCTCGAACACGCTCGGTCCCGCACGTCCCGGGTCGATCGTCCTCTGGCAGCACCCGACGCGCGTCGCCGAAGGCAATCCGATGCCGGTGCTGGCCCTCGGCGAGACGGGTGACGGACGGTCGATCGCCCTCGGCGTGGACGCGACGCACGAGCTCGGCTTCGGGGAGCTCGCCGAGCGAAGCTCCGGTCGCGCCTACGGCGCCCTGTGGGACGGCCTGCTCGGCTGGCTGATGCGGGATCCCCGCTACGAGGCGGGCGGGGTCACGCTGGTCGGCCCGTGCATCGCGGGCGAGACGACCACGCTCGAGCTCGTCGCGCCCCCCGGGGCCGAAGGCGAGCTCTCGCTCACGATCGAGCGTCTGGGCCCGGCCACGGAGAGCGTCTTCAACCGCGCCGTCCCGCGACAAGGCACGACGACGCGCGTCGACGTCGGGCGCTTGTCCGCGGGTGGCTACAGCGCCCGGATGCGCGTCGGCGCCGCACCGCCGACGCGCCTCGACTTCGCGTGCGAGGCCGGGGGACGCGCGCTCGCCGACTCGCGGCCCGACCCGGAGCGGCTGCGAAAGCTCGCCAAGGCCGCGGGGGGGCGCAGCGTGGACCCGAACGCGCTCGGCGATCTGCCGCTCCCGGCCGCGGCCGAGGTCACGGTCGAACGCCGCTCGTCACCGCTTTTGCCGGCGTGGCTCTGGTCGCTTGCCGCGGCGCTCGCGCTCGGTGGCCACTGGGTCCTGCGGCGGCGGGCGGGGCTGTCGTAGGCGCAATCGGTGATAACCTCCGGCGCAATGCGTCGGGCGCTCGCGGTCGTGGTGCTGCTCGGCTCCTTTGCCGGCACGGCGCCGTGCCGAGCCGCGCTCTGGCCGAGCGCCGAGGGGCGGGTGGAGAGGGCCCTCGCGGACACGGACGCGGGCGTGCGGCGCGGGGCAGCGCTCGAGCTCGGGACCTTGCCGCGTTCGGCGGCGCGCCGCTTGGCGCTCGCGGCGCTCGCCGATGCCGATCCCGACGTGCGCATCACGGCGCTGCGCGTCGTCGTGGAGACGGCGGAAGAAGACCTCGGCGGCCGGCTCGCTCCCTGGCTCGCGGATCCCGATGCGCGCGTCCGGCTCGCTGCGGCCGAGGCTCTCGGCGTCCGTCCGAGCACGCTCGCGCTCCCGGCGCTCGGGCGCGCCTCGTCCGACGCCGACGCTCGCGTGCGTGCGGCCGTCGCGCGCGCGCTCGGTGCCTCACAGAGCGCGGAAGCCGTCGTGCCCCTCCTCGGGCGCCTCGACGACGCTTCGCCCGACGTGCGCCGCGAGGTCGTGACCGCGCTCGGCCACCTCGGGGATCGCCGCGCGGTCGTGCCGTTGCTCGGCAAGGTGCAGGACTCGGCCGGCGCGGTGCGGCGCGCGGCCGCGCGCGCGCTCGGATTGCTCGGTGACCCGCGCGCCGGCAGCGCCCTCGTGCTCGTGCTGCGCGATTCCGATCCCGAGGTGCGCGTCGCCGCGCTCGACGCGGTCGGGCGGCTGCGCGACACGACCGCCGTTTCGAGCGTCGTCGCCGAGCTCGCGCAGAACGACGCCGGCGTTCGGGCCGCGGCGGCGCGGGCGCTCGGCCAGCTCGCAACCCCCCCGGCGCTCGCGGCGTTGCTCGCCGAGCTCGGGCGGACCGACGGCGACCCCGATCCCATCGTGCGCGCGCTCGTGCTCGCCGGGCCCGCAGCGCTTCCGGCGTTGCGGAGCTGCCTCGAAGGCAAAGCCGCGCCGGCCCTCGTCGAGGGCGCGGCCCGCGCGCTCATCGAGCTCGGAGACGAGAGCGACGGTGCGCGTGTCGAGAGCGCCCTCGAGCGTGGAGCCCTGGGTCCGCTCGTTGCGCTCCCCGCGCTCGCAGCGCTCGGCGGTCCTGGTGCCGTCCCGACGGCGCTCGAGGCGCTCGGCAGCCCCGACGCTTCGGTGCGGCACACCGCGGCCTTCGCGCTCGCCGAGCTCATGGATCCCGCGCATCCCGACGGGCGCGCCGTGGACCCGCTGCTCGTCGCGTTTCGCGCCCGCGGCGCCAACCTGGTCGAGAAGACGCTCCTCGTGCGGCTGCTCGGTCGCACCGGTGCGCCGCGCGTCGGCGCCGAGCTCGCGCGGGTGGCCCGCGACGCGACGCCGCC
>DASUGE010000129.1:0-5814 GCA_036274215.1 Polyangiaceae bacterium
CACCGCTTGGGAGAAAGCTGAATCGAGGCTGGCGGCGTTGCGTGCGTCGAAGTAGGCGCCGCCGCCGGCGGTGGACCATTGACGGAAGAGAGCGGCCGTCTTGCGGTCGTCGACGGCGAAGCCGACGATGTTGATGCGCACGTTGATGCCCTGCTTCATCAGCCGTTCGATGGTGGCGGCGGGGTTGCCGCCGCAGGTCTCTTCCCCGTCGGTGAGCAGGATTACCAACCGTTCGCCGTGCACGTCGCTCAAGTCGGTGGAGACTTTCTCGAGGGATGCGGCGATCGGCGTCTTGGCCTTGCTCTTGGCCGCGAGGGCGTCGATCTTGGCGGCAACGGCGACTCGGTCGAGCGGGCGCGGCGCGATCTCGAGATCGGTCTGGCAAGAGTTCGGCTCGCGGCCGAAGACGCGCAAGGCGAACGGGGTTCCGGCCGGAATGACGCTGTTGGTGAGGTTTTTCAGCGTGCGCTTGGCGATGTCGATGCGCCGCTCGGCACCGAGGCGCTCCAGCATGCTGCCGGAGGCATCCAAAATCACCTCGACGGCGCCTCCGCTCGTTGCCCCATTCTCGGCTGCGCTAACGCGAATCAGTCCCGGTTCCTGTTTGGCCGGGGTGACCCGAAGCGGCGCGCGCGCGAGCGTCGCCTGCGTCTGACCGGTCTGATAGCGGAGCTCGAACTCTCCAGTGACGAGCGGAGCCTGGATCTGCATCGGGCTAGCGCCGATGCGGAAGCTCTTCAAATACTGCTCCGGCCCGCCATCTTTCGGCGTAATCGAGATGTGATCATACGTGTTGCCGGGTCCCTTCCAGCTGACGCTGAAGTAGGCTCCAGCGGTCACGCTGCCGGGGCCCTGGAGGCTCGCGGTCACGCTCGTGATCTTGAGCGACGCCTTGGCCAGGGTGGATCGCGTTTCGCCCGTCGCGTAACGGATCTCGTAGTCTCCGGGCGTTTCAGGGACCGTGACGCGTGTGGGACTCGTGTTGGCGGGGGCCGAGAAATCCGACGCCGTCGGGTCGGGGGCCCCGGCCTTCACGATGAAGATGCGATCGTACTGGTTGGCGGGCCCCGTCCACTTCACTTCGATGGAGGCCCCGGCGGGCGCGCTCGCCGGCCCTGCCACGCTCGCCGTCGTGCCGGTGATGCGAAGGGGAGCCCGCGCGAGGGTCAGCGCCAGTTGGCCGGTGATGTAACGCACTTCGTAGTTGCCGGGCGCTTCCGGAACCGTGAGACGCACCGGGCTTGCGCCGGCCGGCGTCGAGAAGTCAGAGCGGGTCTTTTCGGGCGTGCCCGCTTTCACGATGTAGATGCGGTCGTATTGATTGGCGGGTCCCGTCCACTTCACGTCGATCTTGGCGCCGGAAATCGCGCTCGCGGGGCTCACCAGCGTCGCCGTAATGGGCGTTAGCGTGATTTTTCGACGCGCGAGCACCATGCGCGGGTCGCGCCCGAAGTAACGCACCTCGTACTCGCCAGGCACTTCCGGCGCCGCGATCGACGCTGAGCTGCCCGAAGCACTGGTCGACTGTGGCGTAGCCGGCGAGACGTCCGGCGCGCTCGCGGGCACGATGCCGATGCGGTCATTTTGCCGCCCGGGTCCCGTCCACGTAACGCTGAAGCGGGCGCCAGCCGGCACGCTTGCGGGCGCGCCGAGCGTCGCCTTGTCGGCGGCCCCAGCCAGACCGGCCCCGAGCAATGTCACGACGATCGCGACGATTCGCAACAACACCTTCCCGATCATGGCTTTTCCTCCACGGCGGCTAGGGCCGCCCTTTCCCACGGGCCGACCAGTTGTACGGCAGCCGTCACGCCTCTATTCACCGGATGCACAGTACTCGGCGACGGGCGTCCGAACAGAATGCTCGAAGCACGACAGTCGTGACGGACGAGCACGAAATGGGCGCCGCGGGTAGCAGCGGGGGCACGAAACCTAGGCGCGCCGCTGGCGACCAGCGATTGGCCCGCTGTCGAACGCGACCAGTCGTGCGCGGCGACCAACGCTCAACGTTTGAAGCCTCTGGCCGGGGAAGCGGCTTTCCAAATACCAGCGATATTCGTGGAAGGCGCGGATGGGATTCTGAGTCAACATTTTCTCCCAATCCGGATGCGCCGTGAGCGCGCCGAGGTCGCGAACGAAAGGCCGATCACGCGCGCGGCCGAGGACGTGGCGCGCGAGTGACGGCAAAAGCAGCTTGGCGTCGCCGAGGGATAATGCCTTTGCCACCATGTCCACGATCAAAAGCCGTCCGCCCGGAGCGAGCACGCGCCGGATCTCGGCCAGGATCGGATCCCAGTCGAGGTAGCGAAACGAGAGGAAGCAGGTGACGACGTCGAAGGTCGCGTCGCCGAACGGCAGGCTCGGACCGCCGATGGCCATGAACGACAGCTTCGGGTTCCGTGCGCAGCGCTTACTCGCGTGCGCGAGCATGCCGCGTGAAACGTCGACCCCGACGCCGCTCGCGAGGCGCGTCGCTAGGGCCTCGAGCAGCGCGCCGTTGCCGCAGCCGATGTCGAGCGCTCGCGGGAGCGAGCTGCCTCGAGGAAATGCGCGCTCGAACCGGGTCTCGAGCCAGCGCCACTCCGCGCGGCGCAGTCGAACGTCAGAAAATGCGCGATCGTAGAGCTCCGCCACGTCGTCGTAGCCGCCGTCCGGGGCCGGCGTGGGCTCGAACGCCTGCATCGGCTCGATGCGCGGGCGGAGCGCGTATTTGCGCAAGCTCGCCGCGAGGCCATGGCTCTTCCGCCCCGGCACCGACACCACGTAAAGCGGGCCTCGGGAGCTCGGGCGATAGCCTTCGAACACGAAACGCTCGGCGTCGCGAGAGAAGCTCGTGTAGCCCTGATAGCCGAGCGTGCGCACGCCGAACGTGCGCGCGAAGAAAGGCGCGAACCAGCGCGCCGTACGGCACGCGTGAAAGTAGGCGGACGCGCCGCGTGCGAACGGAATGGGGAGCGTTCGCCATTCGTGCGGGCTCAGCTGCTCCGGCCAATCCGTGGATCCGAACATGATGCCGTAGACCCCCGAGTGCCCGATGAAGTGCAGCTCCGCGAGCGCTGCCCCCGCGCGATGGAGGCGGTCCATCGCCGCGCGGAAGTCCGCCTTGCTCGCGAGGGCATCTCGCACCACGACGTCGCCCGGATGTTGTCGCACGAGCCGCTCCTTGAGCGTCGCGGCCGCGCGGGCGAACTGCTCGCTCCCGCCACGATACCGAGTCGTGTGACCGACCCAGCGCACCCTCGGGCCCTCGTCTCCGAAGTGAATCAGCTCCACGGTATCCGCTCCCGAATCATCTCGGGGACGCGCGGAAGCCAGGCGCCGCTCGTTCCGGAGACTCGCCATGTCACCCGACCGACCGGGTCGTAGACGCGCATCTCTTCGATCCCCGGCGCGTACAGGTGCAACGTGAGGCCCGCCTCGCGCGAGCGCATGTCGTGCACGATCCCTGGCGAAACGCGGATAAGGTCGCCAGCTGCGAGCTCGCGCTCCGACGCGACGACGAGTGGCGGTTCACCGCACGCGTACGCCCGTTCGACGAACCGGCCCTGAAGAACCACGACCACGCCCTCTGCCCGCCCGTGATCGTGCGGCGCCGAGCAGGCCCCCGCCCGCCACCCGGCGAGCATCACTTCACCCCGTGACGATGTATGCAGGACCCGCCGCCCATACGGCTCCGCGTCTGCGCACCGAGGCCAAAAACACGAAAGCTCGTCGGCTTCCATCGACGCGGCGTCAGCGAACGCTTGAACGTCGTCCCGCTCGATCCAATCCAAAAAGTGGCCGAAGTCGCGCATAGCGAGCGCAGAGTGCAGAGGATGTGCCAGTGCAGGGCGCGCACCGGCAGCGTGCCCTTCGACGTTGGCAAACCGGCGGATCAGCGGCGCTCCTGCACGCCGCCCGTGGAATCGGCGTCGCTCGCGTCGGAGCGAGCTGTGGTTCGTTGACCGCGCGCTGAGGGTGCTGCGACACGCCGCCCGGCGTCAGTCGACGCGCGGGGCAAAAGCGGACATCTCGCATGCCTGCGCCGGGAGAGTGATTGCCGAAACCGGTGAGGTACGGTGGCTTGAGCAGCCCGAGTGAAGAGGGTACGCTTCCCGCGAAAGTCTCGAAATGTGGCCGAGATCGTGACCTTGTCGGCGGGCTCGAGGGCGGGGCCCGGCATTTTGCCGGGCGACCTAGTGGCCGAGAAGTACCGGGTCGAGCGCGTGCTCGGCGCGGGCGGAATGGGCGTGGTGCTCCTGGCGCGTCATATCCACCTCGACGATGCCGTTGCGCTCAAAGTGCTCTCGCCCGAGTTGCTCGACGACGAGCAGGCCGTCGCTCGCTTTCGCCGCGAGGCGCAGGCCGCCGCGAAGCTCAAAAACGAGCACGTCGTGCGCGTGTTCGACGTGGGCGTGCACGAAAATTCCCTGCCGTACTTGGTGATGGAGTACCTCGAAGGCGGCGATCTTTCGGGGATGATTCAAAAGGTCGGGACGCTCGACGCCGAGCAGGCGGCCGATGTGCTGATTCAGGCGTGCTCCGCGGTGAGCGCCGCGCACCGTGCGGGCATCATTCATCGCGACCTGAAGCCGTCGAACCTGTTCTGCGTGCCGCGCGCCGACGGCTGGTTCACCGTCAAGGTGTTGGACTTCGGGATCTCGCGCGTGAGCGCTGGACCCAACGTGGACCAGCAGGGCATCACCGTCACCGGCAACGTGGTCGGGTCGCCGAGTTACATGTCGCCCGAGCAGATGCGCTCGTCGAGCCGGGTCGACCCGCGCACGGACATTTGGTCGCTGGGCGTCGTGCTGTACGAGTGCTTGACGGGAAAGCTGCCGTTCCCCGCGACCACGTATGCCGAGGTCTGCGTGAAGGTGACGCAGGATCCGCCCGAGCCCCTCGTCGGGGTACCGCCGGCGCTCGCGGCGGTCGTGCTGCGCTGCCTCGAGAAGGATCGCGAGCGCCGTTTCGGTACGGCCGAGGAGCTCGCGCTCGCTCTCGTGGATTTTGCGCCGCTGTCCGTCCGACACCTCGCCGCTGGTCACGGCATGTCCCGTGGGCACGCCAGCACGGAAACCCACGCAATCGCCGCCAGCACGCCGCCGGTTACGGCAAACCGGACGTCGAACCAACCCGGCAGGACGCTCACGCCGCACGAAGCGAAGTCCCGCGCCCTGCCGTGGCGCACCGCATCGGTGGGGTTCGGCGCCGTGCTCGTGCTCGTGGGCGGCGCCGTGCTCACTCGGAGAGTCGACCCGCCCGCGTCACGCCCGCTCGACACGGCGCAAGCCCATGCCGCGAACGCACCGCCCCCCACGACACCGGCCGAGCTCGCTTCGAGCGCGCTGTCGCAGTCACCGACGTCCCCGGTCGCGCCGCCCCCGCGCCCAGTGGGACCAGAGGTCGTCCCCGCGGCCTCCGCATCGTCGAGCGCTCGAGTGGTGCCCTCCGTGCGCGTGACGCCCGCCGCGAGCTCGTCTTCCCGCCTGCCCGCCGCCAAGCCGCGAACGGTGCGTGATTCCCACAGCGGCACATGGCAACGCTGACCCGCTTTCGCGCCCGCCGCGCGCTCTTCGTCGCCGCCCTCGCGAGTCGCGTGGCGTGGGCACAACCGTCGAACGCGCCGGCAGGGACGAGCTCGCCGGCGAGTAACGTCGCCCAGGCCGAGAGTCTGTTCCACCAGGCCGTCCAGCGCATGGATCAAGGCGACTACGCGAGCGCCTGCCCACTGCTCGAGCAAAGCCAAGCGCTCGATCCGAGCAGCGGCACGCTGCTGAACCTCGGCGACTGCTACGAGCATACCGGCCGGCTCGCGTCGGCGTGGCGCACGTTTGC
>DASUGE010000130.1:0-21984 GCA_036274215.1 Polyangiaceae bacterium
TGAGGGCGTCGCAGAGCGTCCACGCCAGACGAGCTCGATGCCGCCCGGTCGCGGCGTCGTGCTCGTCGTGGACGACGACGACGCCGTTCGCAAGACGACGGCTCGCCTCGTTCGGAGCCTCGGGTACGAGGTCCTCGACGCCGGCAGCGGCGCGCAGGCGCTGGCGCGCTCCGCGGCGCCCGACCGCCGCATCGACATCCTGCTCTGCGACATCGTCATGCCGGGCGAAGACGGCCGCGACCTCGCCGGCCAGCTCGCGAAGTCGAGGCCCGAGCTCAAGATCGTCTTCATGTCCGGCTACTCGAAGGACCTCCAGGACCCACGCCTCACGGGCGCGTCGTTCCTCCAGAAGCCCTTCGGCCGCCAAGAGCTCGCCCAGAAGCTGGCCGAGGCCACGGGGACCACCGGCGACGTGACCGCCTGAGCGAGGCGCCTCGAGACCGAGCGTCCGGTGCGCGATTCAGCCCGCGGCGAGCGACCGCATCTCGCCGAAGCGCGACGCCGCGAGCGCGCCCAGCCGGTCGAGCGAGCAGCGCTCCTCCTGGGTCAGGCTCGCCTCGTGGCCCACGAATCGCGCGGCATATTGGCGGATAGCGCCACGATCCACCCCGCCGAGCTTGCGCGCCAGGGCCTGCATGGCGTTCACGACCGTGAGCGGAATGACCATAGCCGTGGCCGAATAAAGCCGAACCACGAAATCGAGCCAGGCGCTCGACGACGTCGCCTCGCCGACGCGCAGCGAAAGCAGAGCGACCGTCTGGGCGACACCCGGCTCGAGTCGACCTCGAGCTGCGGCACGCTCGGCGGGTCGACCGAGATGTCGCGCGAACGCGCTCTCCGCATCGCGCGTCTCACCCTTGAGCAAGGCTTCGTCCACGGCCGTCATGAACAGGAGCAAGCCGTCGACGGGGCTCGTGTCGCCATCCTTGACCGAGCGACCCCAGTCGTCGGCGCGCCCCGCCGGCGCCGTCATGCCGCTCGTCCGGCGGCGCGCTTCGCGCACGACGACCGAGACGTCGCCCAACGTGATCACCACGCCGGGATGAATCGCAGCGCGCCCGCTCACGCGATGGGCGTCGATGCACACGCCGTTGCGGCTCTGGAGGTCCTCGACGAAGAACCCCGTCGCGTCGCGGAAGATGCGCGCGTGATGGCGCGACACCGCCCCATGGTCGATGACGATGTCCGCGGTCGGCGAGCGACCGAGCGTCACCGGCCGCGACCCGACCGGATACAGCCGGCCTCCGTGCTCGATGGCAATCCCGTCCCCAGATGCAGCGAGGTCCGTCCCGATCCCTGACCCGCCGACCCGTTGCGTCGATTTCGTGGGCTTCATGATCCGAGGCGGAAGAGCATCGCAGAATCTGTTCGCAAGTTGGGGGGGAAGTGTTCGCAACGTTCGGCGAAGCGCGCAATCGTGAAGCGTGCGCGGAACCGGCGAGCGAACCTTGCTAACGCACGAATTCGTTGCGAAACGAGCTGGTCACACGGCCGCGTGCGAGCGGGGATCTGGCGTGACATTTCGCCACATCACCGACTCGGTGTCGCGTTGCCCGCCCACTTCGTGCAGAGATAGCGCGGATTGTCGCTCGTCCGTATCAGCCGTGAGCTCGGCCGCGCCGTAGGAGCGCTCCGCTTCGAAGCGCCCGTTTCCTTCGTCTATAATCCGCTCGACTACGCGTGGGCGGCGCACGCCGCGTACCTCGAGCGCTGGGGCAGCGGGAAGAAACAGGTCATCTTGCTCGGGATGAACCCGGGGCCGTTCGGGATGGCCCAGACGGGGGTTCCGTTCGGTGACGTGAGCATCGTGCGCGACTTCCTCGGCATCAGCGCGAAGGTCAAGCCGCCCGCGCGCGTGCACCCGGCGCGGCCCGTGCTCGGCTTCGACTGCAAGCGCAGCGAGGTGAGCGGCACGCGGCTCTGGGGCCTTGCGCGCTCGGCGTTCGAGACACCCGAGCGCTTCTTCGAGCGCTTCTTCGTCGTGAACTATTGCCCGCTCGCGTTCCTCGAGAGCTCGGGGAAAAATCGCACGCCCGACAAGCTACCGAAAGGCGAGCAAGCCGCGCTCTTCGCTGCGTGCGACGACGCCCTGCGGCGCATCGTCGCCGAGCTCGAGCCCGAGCACGTGATTGGGATCGGTGCTTTCGCCGAAGGGCGCGCCCGGCAGGCGCTCGGGGGCCTCGCGCCGCGCATTGGAACGATTCTTCATCCGAGCCCGGCAAGCCCGCGGGCCAACAAGGGCTGGGAACGCATCGCCCGCGAAGAGCTTCGGCAGATCGGCATTCTTTTGCCCGGCTCCTCGCCAAACCGCGGGGATTGATGTAGTCCCGGGCCCCATGTCGAGCTTGCCCTCCGTCAATTGGGACCTCGATCCCGTCTTCGTCGCCATCCCCCAGACGGCGGTCATCGTGGTGGCCGGCGCGATCGCGCTTTACAGCTTCTTCCAGGGCGCACGCACGAAGGGCGGCGACCACACGACCACCGGCATCCTCTTCGCGGCGCTCGCGCTCATCGCGTGGAAGTGGATGGATCACGGCCTCGAGCTTCGCTACTACAGCATGCTCTTCGTCGGGGTGTTCCTCGGGGGCTACGCCCTGCTCAAGTGGCAGATCGTGCGCGGCGGCGGACCGGCGGACGATGCCGGCGACTTCATCGTGTACGGCGTGCTCGGCGTGCTGCTCGGCGCGCGCTTCGGCCACGTCATCTTCTACGACTACAAGAAGGCGCTCGAGGATCCCGCGTGGATCCTCAAGATTTGGACGGGCGGCCTCGCGAGCCACGGCGCGGTGATGGGCCTCATCCTCGCGATGTTCCTGTTCACGCGCCGGCGCGGCATCCCGTTCTTCGAGGGCGCCGATCGCTTCTCGTTCTCGGCAGCCCTCGGCGCCGGTCTCGTGCGCCTCGGCAATCTGCTGAACTCCGAGATCGTCGGGCGCGTCGTCCCCGACCAATCCTGGGGCTTCCGCTTCATGCGCTACGTGGAGGATTCGCACTCGGATCCCCGGCCGCTGCGCTACCCGACCCAGATCGCCGAGATGCTGCTCGGTTTCGGCATCCTCGGCGTCCTCTACCTCTTCGACAAGCAGATGAAGGGGGAGAAGCGCCCGCGCGGCGCGCTCATCTCGATGTTCTTCGTCCTCTATTTCACCGGACGTTTCTTCGTCGAATTCTGGAAAGAGTTCGAGGGCAACGGCGGCATGCCGCTCGGCCTGCCGATCACGATGGGCCAGCTTTTGAGCCTGCCCGGCGTGCTGATTGGGGTCATCGGCCTCATCATTTCGTTCAAGAAGAAGATCCCGGTGGGTTGGCCCAGCGGACGCCTCGCCCAAGAGGAGGAAGACGAGGAGGAACGCGAGAAGCGCCGCCGCCGTCGCCGCAAGAAGCGCCGTCAGGAGCGCGCCGCTGCAGCCGCCGCCATCGCCGCCGGCGCAGCCGCCGAGGGCAGCGAAGCCGGCTCGACCCCGCACACCGAAAAGCCCGAGCCTTCATCCGCCGACGACGAAGAGGACGACGACGACGAAGCTCCGGAGAGCGAGCCTTCCGAAGACGACGAGGACGCCGAGGAGAGCGAGCCCGACAACGACAGCACCGAAGCCTCCGAGGACGAGGACGAAGAGCCGAGCGAGGACGACGAAGAGACCGACGAGGACGACGCCCCTAAGAAGGACGTCGACCCGGACGTCGCCGACGAGTTCGACGACAAGGGTTCGCTCAAGAAGCGCAGGGACTAGCGCGGCTCGGAAGCACGCCACTCCAGCACGCAAGGCGCTAGAGCGTGTAAGCGAACCGACGCTCGCCGTCGAAACGCCCGATGATGGGCAGCCCAAGGCTGCCCGCCGTTTAACAACCGCCCCGCTGCCCGAGCGGGGGGTTTGGCGTTACTGAGGAGCGAGCTCGCGGAGCGCCTGCCGGATAGTCTGCTCGAGGGAGGAGACGGTATTCGGGGTTTTTGCGAGAGCGCGCTTGGCCTCGCCCTCGCGGAAGCCCAGGCTCCTGAGGGCCTGAAAGGCTTTGGCCCGTACATCGGCAGCGGCTGCGCCAACGGCGGCGCCGTAGGGCGTCCCGTCCGCGTGCGTGAAGTGCGGCGAGGAAGCCGTCCCCGTAACGATGAGCCTGCCCCGGTGGACGGCGAGGTGATGGGCACTGCAAAGCGTGATGAGATTCTCGGGGTCGTGGTCGCCACCTTCGGACCGAAGCCCGATGTGATGCGGCTCCGTAAACGTCGCGTGCCGACAGCCAGGGACGCGACATCGTCCGCCATCGCGACGTAGGACTGCGCGACGGGTTGCCGGCGGGATCGTCTGGGTTGCTCGACCCGAAGCTGCGTTCGTGCGTGCGCGGCCGATTGCGGTGCCGACCGCGCCCACGTGAGCGCGACCGGCGACGTCTCTAGGGACGCCCACGTGAGCGTCGACGTGTCCGATGTGCTGTCCGTCGCACTCCGCCATCTCGACGATTCCGGGACCGACTTCGATAGCCTCGCCGCGACCTTGCTGCGTTGCCCGACGGCAGCTCTCGCAAACCGTGAGCGCGATTTGGTAGCTCGCGCGCCCCGGGTCCCTGTTCCCCTCGAGCACCTGACGGCAAAGCAGCAGGATGGCCTCCTCCTCATCGATAGGCCCTCCCGCGTCACGGCGGATTTTCGCCATCGCTTCGCGAAACGTCGCGAAGACCTCTCCCGACAGCTCGAGCTTGAGCACGTGGCGCTTGAGCTGCGGATCCGGAACGTCGCCGGGAAGGCTTCCCGGACGATGCCCACTCACCAGCTGTTCGACTTCCCGGACGGTCCGGCCCCGGGCCGTTTCTAGCCATTCCTTTTCGGTGGACGGGGTCGCGACGCGTGTGAGCTCGCGCGCGTGCGAGAAGCTGATGGCACCCGTTTGCAGGTCACGGGCGGTGTCAGGCAGCGCTTCGAGCGCCTCCGCCACGCGCAGCTTGTCCCGGAGCCATCGGGGCCCGTAGCCGAAAAGCCGCTCCGCGTATTCGTTGAAGGAGGCGTAGCCGAAGCGCACGTGCGTTCCGGCGCGATACGCGCGGAGCAGCCACCGTCCCTCCTCGAGATCGAGCCCCGCCCGCTCGGTAGCGAGACGAACGAGCTCTTCGTGCGCCTGACGCCACGCGACGTCGTCGCGCTTCAAAACGATTGCTGATGACATACTCAAACCTCCCGACCGCGCGGCGCCCCCGCCAGCGCGGACTCTTGCTGAGCTTTCTCTAACACGCAGATCTTCGTGCTCGCCTGCGCGCGGCTCACCTCGTTCTACGCAGCAAAAGGGCCCCAAAGTCCTCCGAGCACGGAAAGCGCGTCACTGCTCGACCTGACGCAGCAACGCGGCACTCGCGCCGCGAGTCGCGTTTCTCGACGCTCGACCGCACCGAACTCCGTCAAGCACATTCCGACAAAAATGCTGGTGGAGCGCTTCGAGCCCCTCCGCAACACCCAGCCCTACCGCTCGGGCGTCGGGGCGTTTGTTAACAACGTGCGGCGTCGCCGTCGACCATGAGCCCATGGCCCCGATGCCGAGCACCACGTCGCCCAACCAGCTCATCCGTCGTCACGGTGCACTCGCGGCGTGGCCCGCCACGACCTCGTCCCCACGCGGTTCAACGGTGCCGCTACTCGCCGCCGCGCCGCACGTCTTTACCGCGCCGCACGTCACCGCCCGATTCCGTCGTGCCTCCGCGCCGGCTTCGCCGGCGCTTGGGGGCACCCGTGCGCGCAGGCCGAAGGCCGAGCACGCGGGCCACACCACGCCGCGCGCACGCTTGGGGCAACTGCATTATTTCCCTACGCCGCGCCCACGTGGGACCCACATGGGGCCACTGCATTCCCTACGCCGCGCCCACTTGGGTCTCACGTCGGCGCCACTGCACGCCTTACACCCGCCGCGGCTCCGCGCTCGGCCGACGCGAACGCAAACGGGGCCGCTTCTCAGCAGCCCCGTTGCTTCCCCACCCGCGCGTAACGCCGGTCTCCCGGCGCCGCGATTTACGCCGCCTTCTTCTTGCCGCCCGCGCGCTTGATGGCGCCGCGCACGCAGACGAGCGTGCCGCGGGCGCCGGGGATGGCGCCGGCGACGAGGACGAGGTTCTGGTCGGCGACGATCTTGGCGATGCGCTGGTTGAGGACGCTGACCGTCTCCGAGCCGTACTGTCCCGGCATCTTCATACCGAGCTTCACGCGACCGGGCGTCATGCGCGTGCCGATCGAGCCGCCGTGGCGGCGGTACTCGTGCGTACCGTGCGTCATGCGGTAGCCCTTGAAGTTGTAGCGGCGCATGACACCCGTGAACCCGCGCCCGCGCGTAATACCCTGAACGTCCACGTGCTGGCCTTCCTCGAAGAGGCCGTCGAGCTTGAGCGGTTGACCCACCTCGATGCTCGCGACGAACTCGGGGGCGCAGCGGAGCTCGCGCACGGTCTGCTTCGGTGTCACGCCGGCCTTCTTGAACGCACCGAGCTCCGCCTTCGAGGCGCGCTTTTCGGGACGCTCGCCGATGCCGACCACGAGCGCGCTGTAGCCGTCCTTCTCGACGGTGCGCTTGCCGATGACGATGCTTGCTGCCTCGACGACCGTGCAGGCGGTGACGGTGCCGTCCTCGCCGAAGATCTGGGTCATTCCGAGCTTCCTGCCGATCACGCCGGGGTGCTGGTTCATGGGCCGGCGCTCTTACCGCCTGCCACCGGGGTCGTCAAGGCGCGGACGGCACGGAAGGCGCGTCGATTCCCAAAATAGGGCAGGTCCTGGGGTTAACGAACCGCGCCAGGGGCCCGTTCGTAGGGGGAAGACACACCTGAACGCGGGCACACGTCCAATGCTTGAAGAGCGGTCCGCTCGCGGAAACCTCGAGGGATTTTCGGAGAAAGACAGGAGAGATGCTTAAGTTGGTCAAGGCGCACGAGGGGCCCACCTACCGCGAGCTCGGGCAGAGGAAGCTCGAAGGTCTCGTCCGAGGCCTGGGGATTGGCGCGGATCTCGGCAGTGCCACCCGCTTGTTCGAGCTGCTCACGGCCACGTGGCACGACCGGCCCGTCACGGGCACGCCGCTCTTTTCGAGCGACGTCACCGACGACGGCACTCCATTCGAGTTCTCCGTCGCGTTCGCGGCAGGCCGCCCCCTGATTCGTGTTCTCGCTGAAGCGCAGACGGCGCCCTTCGACGCCGAGTCGGGCTGGACGGCAGGGCTCGAGCTCACGCGCCGGCTCGCGCTGACGGTGCCGGGCGTCGACCTCGAGCGGTTTCAGCGCATCCAGGCGCTGTACGCTCCACCTTCGGGCTCGTCGTCGCGCTTCTCGCTCTGGCACGCCGGCACCGTCGAGGCGGACGGCACGCTCTCCTTCAAGGTGTACCTGAACCCGCGCATCGCCGGCGCGAGCCTCGCTCCCGAGATCGTGCGCGAGACCTTGGTGCGGCTCGGCGCCGACTACGCCTGGAGCGAGCTCGAGCCGAAGCTCCGAGCTACGAGCGAGCTCCTCTACGTGTCGCTCGACCTCGCGCGGAGCGCCGACGCGCGCGTGAAGGTGTACGTCGCGCATCCGCATGCCACCTCGGGCGAAATCGACGAGCTTTTACGCGACGAGTGCGGTTACCAGCCGGGGCTCGCCGCGCGCTGGATCGAGGAGCTCACGGGCTCGGCGGGAACCTTCGACGAGCGCCCGCTCCTCACTTGCTACGCGTTTCGCTCGCCGCACGACGCGGCCGAGGTCACGGTGCACGTGCCGACCCGCTGCTACGTGGGCAACGACGCCGAGTCGGTGCTGCGCGCCGGCGAGCTCGTCGGCCCGCTCGCGACCGCACTGCGTGCCGGGGTCGAGGGCATGGCGGGTCGCCCGCTGGAAATGGGGCGCGGGCTCGTGACCTACGTGTCCGTGCGGCCCGTTGCCGACGGCACGCGCGTCACCACGTACCTCGCGCCCGAGGCGCACGCCATCTCGACGCCGCGCCACAGCACGCTGCCGATGTCGTTCTTTCCGACGCTAGCGCCGTCGAGCGAAACGTCGCTCGCGCGGTCCAGCGAGATGTCGCTCTCGCCGCCGCCGGCCGTAGAATCCTTCGTGCGCACCCTCGGCACGGGCGCGCAATCCGGCGGGCAGTCGTTCGCCGTCGTCGAGGCTCTGATCGCGTCCTCCGCGCGTTCGCTCCGGGCCCATCCGCTGCTCGTGCGGCTCGAGGGCGCGGGCACGGTCGAAGAAATGCAGGTGCTCGCGCCGCGCTTCACGTTCTACGTGATGTGCTTCCAGGACATGCTGCGGCTCGGCAGCGCGCTCACCACCGACCCGGTGCTGAAGGAGCTCGCCGTGACGCACGAGGCCGAGGATCTCGGGCACGAGCAGTGGTTCTTGTACGATCTGGAGGCGCTCGGCGTGGAGCGGAACCTCGCGTGGACCTTCTCGCCCGAGCACGCCGTCACGCGTGACATCAGCTATCGGATCATGTCCGAGATCGTCGGGGCGACGCACGACGCCACGCGACTCGCCGTCCTGCTCGCGCTCGAGGCCATCGGCGCCGAGTTCTTCGGCCGCGTGATCGGCTATCTCGATCGGCTCGGGCGCGCCGAAGGCCTGCGCTATTTCGCACGCTCGCACCAGCTCGTCGAGCAGAGCCACGAGGTGTTCGAGGCACCCGCGCAGGGCCGCCTCTCCGCGGTCCTGGTGCCGAGCACGGTGATGCCGGAGATCGTCCGGGCGGTGACGCGCACGTTCGAGGCCATGACGCGCCTCGGCGACGACATCGACGCCCGCATGCAGGATTGCGCGAGCCGCGCGGGGCTCCGGGCGGTCGGATGAGCGCCGCGGTCGGTCTGCGCGAGCAGCACGCCTCCGAGCTCCGGGTCGACGTCTCGGAGTCGGCATGTGCCGAGGCGAGCCGCGACTTCGGAGGCCTCACGCGGGGCCAGGCGACGGGCGTGATCGCGCCGCGCAGCGCGCTCGAGGTCGAGGACGTGGTGCGCACGGCCATCGCGACGGGCGAGAAGCTCACGCCGCGCGGCCAAGGCATGAGCCAGAGCGGACAATCGGTGCCGCGCTCGGGGATCAGCCTCGATCTCCGTGGGCTCGACGCAGTGGGCGAGCCGGATCCGGTGCGGGGCACCGTCTCCGTCGAGCCCGGCGCGACGTGGCGGCAGGTGCTCGCGCGCTGTGCGGCGCGCGGGTTCCGTCCGCCCGTGATGCCCCTGAACCTCGATCTCAGCGTGGGCGGTACGCTGTCGGCGGGCGGCTTCGGCAGCTCGAGCTTCCGGCACGGCGTGGCCGCCGGGAACGTCGCTCGGCTCGAGGTCGTGACGGGCAAGGGTGAGCTCGTGGTCACGAGCCGCGACGAGGCGCCCGCCGTGTTCGGCTCCGTGCTGGGCGGCCTCGGCCGCGTCGGCGTCATCGTCCGTGCCGAGCTCGAGCTCGTGCCGACCAAGCCGCGCACGCGCACGCTGTACCTCCTGCACGACAGCCCCGCGAAGCTCCTGAAGGACATGCTCGTGCTCTCCGCGCGGCCGGACGTGCATCACATCGAAGGCTTCTGCGCCGCGAGCATGCAGGGACTCGCGCTCGCGCCGAACGGCAGGCGCGAGCCGTTCGTGCATTGGCTCTACGGCCTTCACGTGTCGTGCGAGGTCGAGCGGCCGGCGACGGCACCGGCGCCGTCGCACCTGGTGAACGGGCTCTGTGAGCCGAAGCTCCTGCGCGTCGAAGAGGACGACACGTTCGCGTTCGCCGCCCGCTACGACACGCGCTTCGAGATGATGCAGAAGACGGGCGGCTGGAGCCAACTGCACCCCTGGTTCGAGTGCCTGCTGCCCTTCGAGTGTGCGACCGACCTGATCCCGCAAATTCTGGCGCGTTTGCCGGTATTTCTGGGCGACGGACAGCGCCTTTTTCTGCTGCCGCAGAAGGGCTACCCGCCCGCGATGGCGTTCCCTCAGGGTGATCCGGTGGTCGGGTTCGCCATTCTTCCCGTGGGCGTGCCCGAGCCGCTGCGCGAGCCGGCGCTCGCCGCGCTCAAGAGCGTGCACGACCTCGTGCTTGCTGCCGGGGGAAAGCGCTACGCGTCGGGGTGGCTGTTCGACATGGGTGAGGCGGATTGGAAAGCCCACCACGGCAATCACTACCCTTGGCTCGCGACCGCAAAGGCGGCGCTGGATCCACACGGCGTGTTCGAGTCGTGCCTGAGCGGCCCGGCGTTGCGACGCTGAGTTTCTACGCTTCCTCGGCTTTTTGGAATTTTGACGGAGGTCGCTCAGTCGTCGTCGGCCACGCGCGCGGGCGTTCCGACGCGGGGCGAGCTCGCGCCCGCGTAAGCTTGCGCGGCCCCGTGTTCGTACACCAAGCTTCCCCCGGCTCGACCCGTTCGATACCCGAGCCCGAGGACGATGAGCGTTCCGAGCGTCGCGGCGGCCGCGATGGGCAAGCCCGCCTTTCGAGAGCTGAACGCCGCACCGATGAGCATGACGGCCAGCACCACGCCGCTGGCCACGACGAACCCTTCGGCCGCTTCTTCGTGCGCTTCGATCAGACGTTCGTCGACGACGCGCTCGACGCGGTCCTCTTCGACCTCGCCGCTGCGAAGCGCGAGCAGGCCCGAACCGAGCAGAATGGCTTGCAGCACGACCGCGGCAAACCAGGCACGCGGCGGCAACCATTTCCGCCACCAGGCGAATAGAAAGCCTCCAGCGACGAGCGGCATCAGAACACCGAGCGCGATCGGGACGTGCACCATCTGCGGGTGAAACAACAGGTCTTGCATGTTAGAGACTCCTCGTGATCGGTGACCCGAACATGGCGAGGCCGGAGTCACCTGACCATCCGCCAAGCGTGATATCGGCAAGACCTGCCGACGCGAGGCGGGGGGAGCTCACATCCGAGGGACGGCTTCTCATCGCGCTGCTCTTGGCATTCGTCTTCGTTGCCGTGCTGGCTGCACTGGACCTGGCGCTGGATTTGCGCCACGGAACGACGATCACGCACGTGGTGGCAGAAGGGGGCGTCTTCCTCGTCGGCATGTTCGGCGCATCGTCGATGGCGCGCCGGCTGCAGGACGCCCTGCGGAGAGAGCGCGCTGCCCGCGATGAGGCGCTCGCACTGGAACAGCGGCTCCGGGAGACCGAGGCAGAAGCGGCCCGCTGGCGCGACGAAACACGCGAGCTGCTCGCTGGGCTCGGTACGGCGCTCGACCGTCAGTTCGAGCGCTGGGCGCTGTCGCCGGCCGAAAAGGAAGTGGCGTTGCTCCTTCTCAAGGGGCTCAGCCACAAAGAGCTCGCGGAGGTCCGCTCCATCACGGAGGCGACGGCAAGGCAGCAGGCTCGAGCGGTCTACAAGAAAGCGGGACTCTCCGGACGAAACGACCTCGCGGCGTTCTTTCTCGAGGACCTCCTCTTGCCGACTACAGCCGAGCGGTCGAAAACGAAGACTTGAGAACCGGTACCGGCCCCGGCCCCGGACATCCCCGCCCTACCCCCGGGATCGTCGCCGTGCTGCACGCTCGTGCCTCCGCAACCGAAGAGTAAGAGAGAGGCAGCCAAAACCGGAACCAGCGGCGAACGCAGGGAAACCATCCTCCTTCCGGCTTAGCAATCAGCGTGCCTGCGACACGCGAGTTGCCCGTGCGCGCCGCTCGAAGTACCGACCCCTCCCCGAATGTCCGGAGCGCCTCGGAACCGGCCTGCGCTGGTCGCACTGCTCGCCGCGTGGCTGGCGAAGCACCGTTCGCTCGCGCTCGCTCTGGCGTTCTTGGCTCCGTCTCTCGTGATCGTCGTCAGCTTGGTCGTCATCGTGCGCGATGCCCGGCGGCGGGATGCGATGCCGAGCGCCACCGCAGCGAGCGTCGTCCGGCCACCCGCCGTCTCGGTCCCCGAGCCGAGCGCCGGAACACCGCCGCCCCCGCTGCCCGCACCGAGCCCGCTTTCATCGCTCGCGCCCGCCGACGGGCGGCTCCCCGACTTCAACGAAGCGACCGACGACGGCGAGCCGACGGCGCCGAAAGAGCAAGCGGAGAAGAAGGCACCGCCCAAGAAGTACACGAGCGTGCAGCAGGCCGCGACGGAAAGCTGCACGACCGCGAGCATCGAGGGGCTCAGCAAGCAGATCATCCAGCAAGCGCGCTGCATGAAGCCGAACGCCTTCGCGCTGCTGCCGACGCGGCCGAACCTCGTCGTGGCGCCGAACGTCTTTCCGTACCTCGAGATCCACGCGCGCAATCAGCTCGTGAAGACACTCGACGCGAACCCGACCCGCCGCATGACGTTGAACAGCGCGCTGCGCACGGTGGCGCAGCAGTACCTCGTGTCGCACTGGGCGCGCGGCCGGCGCTGCGGCGTTCAGCTGGCGACGCTGCCCGGCGAGAGCAACCACGAGATCGGCGTCGCCCTCGACATCGCCGAGCACGGCGAGTGGCGCACGGCGCTCGAAGCGCACGAGTTCAAGTGGCTCGGGGCGACCGACCGTGTGCACTTCGACTACAAGGGCGCGAGCCCTCCGCCGGCCACGGCGACGGACGTCCTCGCGTTCCAGATCCTTTGGAACATGAACCACAAGGACGACACGATCGCCACGGACGGCCGCTACACGCCGGCGACCGAGCAGCGTCTCAAAAAGGCGCCGCCCGCGGGGTTTCCGATCGGACCGCGCTGCGGCAAGGCCGCTGCGTCGAAGCGACCATGAGGCGCGAGCCGTCGGCAGGCCGCAGTCGTCCGCGCTAGGCTTCTGCCGCCATGTGCGGCCGGTACACCGACGACGCCGAGCTCAGTGAGATTCGACTCAGCTTCGACGTCGAGGCGGTCGAGCTGTTCCGTGACTGGAAGCCCACCTACAACATCACGCCCTCGTACGGACCGGGCTTCGAGCAGCTCATGGTCGTGCGCACGCGCGAGGGAAAGCGCGCGCTCCGGCTCGGACGCTTCTGGATGATCCCTCCCGGCTGGAACAAGCCGCTCAAAGAGCTGCCGACCACGTTCAACGCCCGCGCGGAGGACGTCGCCACGAAGCGCTGGTGGAAGGAAGCGTTCACGTCGCACCGCTGCCTGATCCCTGCCACCGGGTGGCGCGAATTTCGCGCGGAGGCCGGCAAGAAGCAGCCGTATCACTTCCACCTCGACCGCAAGCTCTTCGCGTTCGCGGGCGTCTCTTCGAGGACGACGACGGACGACGGCGAGGTCGTCGATTCGTTCGCCATCATCACGACGGCACCGAGCCCGCAGGCCGCGCCGATTCACGATCGCATGCCGCTCGTGCTCGCCCCGGAGCTCTACGGGTCCTGGCTCGGTGGCGAGGACGATCCGCGCCGCGTGCTCGAGCAAGCGTGCTCGCTGGCTCTCGGGTTGCCGCTCGAAGTGTATCCCTCCGATCCCATCGCCAACAGCAGTCGTTACGAAGGGCCACGGGCGCTCGACGCCGTCACGCGCGATCCGTCCGCGACCGGGCCGCTCGGCGCCGAATCGGCTCCGCTTCAGGGCGAGCTCTTCGGCAACGTCTCCGCAAAGCCGCGTCGCGCCTGAGGCACCGGCTCGATGCAGCGACTTCTCGGCACCTTGCTCGTCGCGCTCGGCGTGAGCGTTGCTTCGACCGCGCACGCCGACAGCGGCTGCTCGCGCATGATGCCGTGGAATCGCGTGGGCACGTCGCTCGGCCATTACGTCGAGCCGACACCGCTCATCCTCACGGGCCTCTCGCCCGTCCCGGTGCTCGTGTTCGCGCCGACCGGGCTCGACCACGAGCTTCGCCTCGTCGCGCAGCAGGATCTCGGTGGGAAATACCGGCTCGAGCCCGTGAGCTACTGGGCGCCGTATGTCCTCGCCGGCTCGGCCGCGATCGGATTCGGGATCGCCGCGCTCGCCGGCGCGTGCGAGCTCGAGCGTCCGCTGTCCGCCATGTTGCAAGCGATGGGCGGAGGGCTGATCGTGACGGGGCTCCTCAAATGGAGCGTGGGACGCGAGTGGCCGAACGGCGGCCGGGATCCGAACGCGCCGGATCGGCTCGAGCATCCCGAGAACGCACAGGCGTTTCGACCGTTCGGGTGGCGCTTCGGAGCCTGGCCGAGCGGGCACACGCTCTCGATGTTTGCGGCGGCCGCAGCGTTTCGCGCGGCGGAGCACGAGCTCGGCGTCGTTCGGTTCGTCGGCTATCCGCTCGCGCTCGGCGTCGGCGTCGGCCTCTGGCTCAGCGATCGGCACTGGGCCTCCGACGTCCTCTCCGGCGCGATGCTCGGCGAGGCGATTGGCGGGAGCGTCGGACAAAGCTTCGCGCGCAGCGAGGACCCGACGGGCCTCGTCCACGGCTCTCCCTACTTCACGCCCGTCGCCGGGGGCGCGCTCGTCGGCTGGTCGGGCCGATGGTAGGGCTGCGTGCCATGAGCTTCGTTCGCGTCCTCGTGCTGCTCGCCGCGGCTCTGACCACGCTGGTCATGGTCACGGCCTTCTCGGCCTGCATCCAGCTCGGACCGTCCGACGAGAGTAGCGCCGACGCCGGCACGCCGACCGTACAGGAGCAGTGCAGCGAGGTGATGGCCGCGTACTGCAGCCGCGCGAACGAATGCTACGGCGAGGATCCGAACGCCTGCTTTCAGCCGGCGGTGGAGCTTTGCTGCGGCGACGCCTGCGCCAAGCCCGCGACGAGCGAAGAGAAGTCGATTCGCGCCTGCGTCATGGACATCGGCAAGGAGAATTGCGACGACGTCGTGGTCGCGAAGCTTCCGCCGCGCTGTAACGGGGTCGTGACGCACGACTGACGGGAATGCTTTTCAGCCTTCGCCGCACCCTGACGTGCGGTGGCCCCGATCGGCGCGCCGTCGAGCCACGCCGGCCTTCACTCCGCCGGCCTTCACTCCGCTCAGCCCCAGATCAGCCGAACCTCGGCGAGTTGCTCGGCGGTCACCTCCGCGAGGTCCAACACGTAGCTGTCGACGTTGCTCGGCTCGGTGGATTCGGTCTCGCCGGCCCACACGAGCTTGTTCTGCTTGAGCGAGTAGACGAGGATCTCGACGCGCACGACCGTGTATTTCTCCTCGTAGCCGGGCGTCGTGACGGTCACGGGCACCGAGTAGCCCGGGTACGACGCAGGGCCGCCGTGCTCGGGACCTTGCGGCTTGCCGTAGGGGCTCCACGCGCCGCCCCAGCCGTAGCCGTAATACCCGCCCCAATATCCGGTGTAGACGGGCACCGTGTACGTGCGCGGAGGCGTGACCTCCGTCTTGCGGGCCTTGGAGGGTCGCATCACGACGAGCCCCTTGATGCCGGCGCGCTCGAGCGCCTCGCGGGCCTTGGCTTCGTCGGCCGGGTTCGGGCTCGCCAGCATCGTGTACATCGGCACGCCCCGTGCCCCGTGTTTCGTGATGGCGCGTGCGAGGGCGTCCTCTGCCTGCCTGCGGATGCTCTGATTTTGCATCATCACGACCGCCGCCATCCGCTCCCCTCTCATGTTGAGCGGCTCGGCGCCGGGCGGTCGTACCGACGTGACAATTTTGATCGAGGGCCCGCAGCCAAAAAGCGACACGCTGCAGAAGAGAACCAACGTGGCAGCGAGGCGCGCCATCACCGGGGCGTTCATGAGGCGGGACTCTAAGCACAACTCTCTGGCGCACACGACCGAGATTGCGGCACAATCCGGCGCAGCTCGGTCGGGAGACTCGGGGGAGCGCTCCGGCCGTCACTCGTCACGGCCATGAGATTCAACTTCGTCCTCGGAACTGTCGCGCTCGTCGGCGTGATGAACGCTTGCGGCACGGACAGTCCGGACGTTCCCGACGCGGGCCACGAGCACGGCGGCGGAGGCGACGCTGTCAGCGATGCCGGCTCCCTCGGTGACGGCCACGGAGATGCCGGCGACACCACGAGCGAGGGCGGAGGCGACACGGGCGGAACGAAGAGCGGCGGTCGCGGCGGCGCCGGGGGATCCAAGAGCGACGGTAAGGGCGGCGCTGGTGGCTCGATGAGCACCGGTCACGGCGGCAGCGGCGGAGCCAAGAGCGACGGCAAAGGTGGCTCGAGTGGCACCGCTGGCTCGACGAGCGCCGGTCACGGCGGCAGCGGCGGATCCGACGGCGGCGTGGGCGGCACGAGCGTGCCCATCGTTGGCGGCGCCGGCGGTGAAAGCGGAGCCGACGAGGGCGGCGGCGCGGGCGACAGCGGCGGCGCCGGCGAGCACAACGGCGGAGCAAGCAACGAGGGCGGCACCGGCGGCGACGTCTCGAGCGCCGGTGGCACGGGCGGCGCTTCAGCGAACGGTGGCACGAGCGGGAGCTCGGCAAACGCGGGCAGCGGCGGTAGCGCGGGCAGCAGCGGTTCCGGCGGGATTTCGGGCAACGCCGGCGGCGGTGGCGCTGGCGGCGAGGAGACGGAAACCCCCGAGTACCTCTTCACAGAGGAGCAGTTCGGCGGCAACGGACGAACGTGCGTGACCTGTCACACCGCGGCCACGGGCACCATCAGCCCTGCGCAGATCCAGGCGCTCCACGACGCGGACCCGAACGGCCCCCTGTTCCGGCCCATCGACAGCGAGGATGGGGCCGGCAACGACTACACGGAGCTGCTCGCGCGCGCGACGTTCCGCGTGAGCATCAATCTGCCCGCCGGGGTGACGCTCACGTCGAATCCGAGCGCCACCTCGATCGTGTTTCGGCGCAGCGTTCCCTCGACCATCAACACGCCCGCGCTCGATCCCACGCTCATGTGGGACGGCCGCGCGCCCAATCTGATGGAGCAGGCGCTCGGTGCGATCCTCGGGCACGCTCAGGCGACGACCGTTCCGTCGGAGAGCCAGCTCGAGCTCATCGCAGCGTTCGAGCAAGGGCCCGCGTTCTTCTCGAGCGACATCCTGCGCGCCTACGCCCAGGGCGGCACGGCGCCGACCTGGCCGCCCGGCGTCACCGACGCCGAGAAGCGCGGACGCCGCTGGTTCGCGCAGGAAGCCGCGGCACCGCGCTTCAACATCTGCGGCCAATGCCACGGCGGCCCGATGACGAACGAGACGCAGTCGAACTCGGGCTTACCCGTCGGCAAGCACTTTCAGACCGTCAACGTGTCGGAGTTCAACACCCTCGGCAATCCCCAATACGAGTTCGCGTTCCCCGACCCCAAGAACCCCGGCTCGACGGTCACCGTCGTGACTCCCGATCCCGGCCGCGCGCTCACGACGGGCGACGTGCGCGATCTCAACTTCTTCAAGATCCCGACGCTGTGGGGCGTGAAGAACACGGCGCCGTACTTCCACGACAACTCGGCGAACACGCTCGAGGAGCTCATGGACCATTACGAAAAGCACCTCGCGACGTTCCTCCGCAGCAACGTGAGCTATCCGACACCGCACGTTCCCACCGCCCAAGACAAGGCGGACATCGTCGCGTATTTGAAGCTGCTCTAGCGCTCTGCCATCGCGCACGAGCTACGGCGACTCGCAGACGTATTCCTTCGAAAAGGTGCAGTCGCTGTCGTACCAACCGGCAGTGCTGCCGACTTCGTGCACTGCGCAGTCCCGCTCCGCCTTCTGGGCGGACGGTTGGAGACCTGCATACCAGCCTGCATAGAGGCCGTTCTGAGCGGAGCCCGCGCGATCGCCCAGCCAGAAGAGCTCGCCGTCGACCCAGCGCCACTCGCCCTCGACCACGCCGTCGCTCGCGCCGATCCACATGCTCGTCACCGGAGGCGAGATGTAGCCATTGTCCGAGAGGAATTGGTCTTCCCCGGCGTCGTCAACCCGCGCGAGGGCCATGCCGATCGACGCGCAGTTATCGCGCGCTTGCGCCCAGGTCACTTTGACGTTGCAGAAGAGGTAATCGTGCGCTCCGTAGGTTTGCGACCTGCAGTCGCCGAGGCTCGACGCGCCGGCGAAGCCACCGCCGCCGCCCGTTCCGCTCGCGCCACCCAGGCCGCCCGACGCGCTCATGCCACCCGACGCGCTCGTGCCGCCGGTGGCGCTCACGCCGCCGCTCGCGTCGCCCGCGGCGCCGCCCGCGTCCGAAGCCGCCGAGCCGCTCACTCCTCCCGTGCCGCCGCTCGCCGTCGTTCCGCCGGCGCTCGAGGTGCCTCCGGCGGACGTCTCGCCGCTTGCGCCGATCACGTCGCTGCCGCCCATCGAGCCGGTGCCGCCGCCCATGCCCGTCGCGCCGCCGTCGGTGGGCGTTGCCGTGTCGCCCGCGCCTGCCGGCTGCAGCGTGCCACCCGATGCGCCGAAGCCGCTGGACCCGCCACTGTCCGCCGCCTTGCCGGCGCCGCCGAGCGCGGCGAGGGCGTCTTCGTAGCCCATGCGGCAACCGGCCGCGAGCACGCAGCAGACGGCACCCAGCAAGAGCGCTTCATTAAGACGCACCATCCACAAGTATAGCGCGCGAGCGCGCGGTGAACCAAGCGCTCCCGGGGACGTAGGTAGTTCATGTGTACGAGTGGTGCGACCGGAGGCGCGACGGGAGGTGGGAATAGGTGCGAGCAATTCGCCGGTGCACTCACGGGGGCGCCGTTCCTTGGCCCGAAGCGCCGTGTATGCTGCCCGTCGTCGTGCCGAGCTCGGTAAATGCGGGGCGCCCTTGCCACTCACTCGGCGTGTGGTCGGTCCGCGTGAGCTCTGCCTGCTTGCTGCTGACGCTCGGCACCGTGCCGGCGCGCGCAGCGGATGCGCCCTCGTCGGCCTCGGACGCTCAACCCGGAATCGATCACGTCGGTGTCGCCGATGTGGGCTCCCCGACCCTCGCCGCGACGCTCGGTTACGGCTACACCGAAAAGCAGAATTCCGGTGATGGCGCACATCATCGCCTTTCGCTACGCGCCGCGGGAGCGCTGCCGGTCGCTCGCTGGCTCAGCGTCGGCCCCGTCATCAACGGTCGCTACGATCTTCATCCGCACGACAGCGGCGGCGTGATCGATACCGCCCTGCTCGCGCGCGCGTCCCTGAGGGACGGGCCGCTTCGGCTCGGCGCCGATGTACGCGCCTGGCTACCGGGCGCCGAGACGTTCGGCACCATGCTCGACGCGGCGTCGTTCGACGCTCGCGCGCTCGCGGGGGCGTCGCTCGATGGCGTCGAGCTCGCCGGCGTCGCCGGGTTTCGCTTCGATCGAACGAGCGCCGCGGGGACGCACGCGGCGACGCTGGGGAGCGGGGATCGTCTCGCGCTCGGTCTCAGCGACTTCGACGCCGTGTTGCTCGGGCTCGGCGCGATCGTGCCGCTCGGTCACACGGAGCTCGTCGCAGAGACGTCTTTGGATCTGCTCGTGGGCAAGGGCGCGCCGGGCTTCGGCCAGTCGCCGTTCCGCCTGAGCGGCGGCGTCCGCCAGCACCTCGGCGACGCGCTCACGCTCGAGCTTTTGGCGGTGGGGTCGCTCAGCCGGAAGCCGGATCTCGCCCCGGGCGCGCCGCTCGTCCCCAACGAGCCGCGCTTCTCGGCTTTTGCGGGGATTCGCTACCGCTTTCTGCCGGCGAAGACCCCGCAGCAAGGGTCGGCAGCACCCGCGCCCGCCGCGAAACCCGTGGTCGCCCCGCCGCCGCCCGCGCTTCCCCTCGACGCGGCGCTGGAGCTTTCGCTGCTCGACGACCAGAATTCACCCGTGAACGGTGCAACCGCGCACGTGACGGTCGGCGACGCCTCGCTCGACCTCGTTCCCGAACCCCCGGGCCACTACCGGCACGAGCACGTCAAGGCAGGCACGGGCACGCTGCGCATCGAAGCGACCGGCTTTCAGCCGCTCGAGCGCCCCGTCACGATCCAAGCCGGGGTGCCGCAGAAGCTCGACATCGTGCTCACGGCGATTCCTCCGCCGAGTCAGGTGCGCGGCCTCGTTCGGAGCTTGAGCGGCAAAGCTCTCGCCGCCAAGATCCGCGTCGAACCGCTCGGAACGGAGATCGCCACCGACGCAGAGGGCGCCTTCCGGATCGACGTGCCGCCGGGAAGCTACGACGTCGTGATCGAAGCGCAGGGCTACGCGACCCAGCGCCGGCACGTGAGCGTCGATGCGCAAGGCGTCGTGGTCGTGAACGCGGAGCTCGTGAAGAAAAAATGAGCCGCGGTGCGCGCTTCTGGCTTCTCGTCGCCGCCGCGCTGGTTTTCGTGCTGAGCGGCTGCCGGCGGGAGCGGGTGGTGGCGACGCTGAAGGGCTCCTCGGGCGAGGTACAGCGAGACCACGTCGCATCCGTCAACGCGTGGCAGGCGGCCCCCGTGGGGTCGAAGTTCGCGCTCGGCGAGGCGGTCAAGACCGCGCCGAAGTCGACCGCTCTGCTCCGCATCTACGAGAAAGCCGAGCTCTCGCTCGAGCCGAGCACGGTGCTCAGGTTTCTCGACCACGCGTCGGACCCTGGTCATGCGCGCGTGGCGCTGGAGCTCGGTCAAGCGACGCTCTCGGCGACGGACGGCGTGGTCGAGATCGAAACCGCGGTCGGCACCGCGCGGGTGGCGGCGCACGGTCAGGTACGGCTCAGGCGCGACGGAGACGCGACGCGCCTCGAAGTGACCATCGGTTCGGCCGAGGTACTCAAGAACGGTCAGCGCTTCGAGCTCTCCGTCGGCGACGCCGTGGACGTGCGCTTCGAGCAACCGCTGCGCAAAAACGCGGCGCCGCCGGAGTCCGCGCCGGCGCCCGCGGCCGAAGCCGCCTCACCCGCAGCGGACGGCTCCGCGCTGCCCATGCCCGCCGACTCGGCGGCGGAGGGTGCGGAAGACGGCGCCGGCACCCTCCCGCGCGGCCCCGACCGAGTCGACATCGTCCTCGGCGTCGGCGACTCGCTCGCGGTCCACGATCCGCACCCACCGACCGCCGTCGGCGTGCTCACGAACGGCCGCTGTCCGGGCAGCGCGTTGCTCCGGGTCGACGGCGGCAAGACGCGGGCGCAGAGCTCGGTCGGTGAAGCGCGCGTCGCCATTCTGCTCGGGCCCGGCAACCATCGCTACGTCATGAGCTGCCTCGAGGCCAACGGCCGGCGCGGCAACAAGATCGGCGAGGGCTTCGTCACGGTGGTCGCCGATGCGGGCAACCGACAGCTCGCCAGGACGGCGCCCGCGACCGAGGTGGAGGCGGACGGGCGCCGCTACACGGTCCTCTACCAGAGCCTGCTGCCTCGCATCTCGGTGCGCTGGCCCAATCCGCCGTCAGCCCCGAGCTACTCGCTCCGCGTGACGTCACCGAACGGAGCCAAGCAACTTTCGAGCAAGACCGCGAGGTACGCGTTCGCGCCCGGCGCGCTCGGCGAAGGTGACCACACGCTCGTCTTCGAAGCCGGCGGGGCGCGCTCACGACCCACGACCGTCACGATTCGCTTCGACAACGCCGCGCCCACGGCCTCGATCAGCTCACCCGCGGACGGAAGCTTCGCGCCCGGTCAATCCGTGCTCGTCGCGGGAACGGCGCTTCCCGGCTTTACCGTCAGCGTCGGCGGCGAGACCCTGCCCCAAGACAGCCAGAATCGCTTTTCGGCTACGATCACGGCGCCGGGCGGCGTCGGCGCGCTCGCGATTCGTTTCGCGCGGCCCGAGCGCGGAGTGCACTATTATCTGAGGCGCTTTGCGCACTGAGGCTTCCGGCGAGTCCGCCCCGTCACTTTCCGGACGCGTCTTACTCGGTCGCTATCGCGTCGTCCGGCCGCTCGCGCGCGGAGGGATGGGCGTCGTCTACCTGGGTCGCGTCGAGGGCGCGGCGGGCTTCGCGAAGCCGGTCGTGATCAAGGCGCTCCTCACGAATCCGACCCAGGCGGAGGAAGGCGAGCACCTGTTCGCGCGCGAGGCGCGCATCGTCTCGCACCTGCAGCATCCAGGCATCGTGTCGGTCTTCGACTTCGGGCAAGTCGACGGCACGCACGTGATGGTGCTCGAGTACGTGCACGGCTATAACCTCGGTCAGTGGTTCCGCTACGTCACTGACGCACGCGGCGCCGTGCCGGTTCACCACGCGACCCACATCGTCCTCGGCGTGCTCGACGCGCTCGACTACGCACACCGCTTGACGCGTCCCGACGGCACGCCGTTCGGCATCGTGCACCGCGACATCTCGCCCGGCAACGTGCTCATCGACGATCAGGGGCGGGTGA
>DASUGE010000131.1:0-21265 GCA_036274215.1 Polyangiaceae bacterium
TTCAGCAACATCGGCTACGCGCTCGAGGCGTTCGATTCGCTCGGCCGTTTCCGCACGGAGGAAAAGGTGTTCGACGAACAGAGCGGCGACCTCTTGGCGACGCTGCCCATCGACACGATCGCGTCCGTGCAGATCGGAGACGAGGACGAGGTGGACGTGAGCGGCCCCGTGGAGCTGAACCAGCGCATCATCGAGAGCGGCAAAGTCGAGGCGTGCCTTTCGGCGAACTACTTCCGCTACGCGCTCCGCCGCGACCCCACGTCCGATAGCGCCGACGCCTGCGCCTTCGAGAAGATGCGAACGGGGCTCGACGCGCCGGGGATGGGACTTTCGAACGTGTTCCGCGTCATCGCGAGCGAGCCCGAGTTTCGTCGGCGGAAAGTGGGTGCACCGTGAGCGACTACCGTGCCGCGCGACCGTCGCGCCGCATCTTCCTGCGTGGAGCCGCCGGCGCGGCGCTGGCGCTACCGTTTCTCGAGTCGCTGATGCCGCGCCTGGCCTCGGGGCAGATGGCGGCCGCTCCGAAGCGCTTCATCGTGCTCAAGACTTTCAGCACGCAGCTCGTGAAGGAGTGGTACCCGGCGTTCACCGGCAACGGCTACCAGCTCAAGGACAGCAAGTACTCGGATAGCCGCGGCGACGGCACGACCCTGCTCACGCAGAAGATTTCCGGCACGAACTACACCTGGGCGCCGCTCTCCGACTTCAAGACCGACGCGGGTATCTCCGGCATCCTCGGTCCGAAGCTGAACCCGTTCCTCGACAAGCTCACGCTGGTCCGCGGCTTGGATTTCCTCCCGGCCGTGAACCACAACTACGGCGGCCTGCTGGGCAATTTCTCGTCGTGCACCGCGGCCACGCCGTGCGACGCCGACAGCCTCACGGACGTGCCCACCATCGATCAGGTGATGGCGTACTCGCCGAAGGTGTATCCGAGCACGCCGAACCTGCGCTACCTCCACATTACGCAGGGTGTCACCGACTCGATGTCGTACACCGACCTCGGCATGGTGGGTTCGAAGGTGGAGCAGCTGAAGGCGCGCACGAACCCGCTCGACGCCTTCAACGACGTGTTCGGCACGAACCCGCCGGACGATTCGGGGATGCCGCCGAGCGACCGCGACAAGCTGCTCGTCGATCGCGTCTACGCCGACTACGTGAAGCTCAAGAGCAACTCGCGCTTGTCGGCCGACGACAAAGATCTCGTCGAGAAGTACGTGAACCTGGTCGCGGAGCTCCAAGCCAAGCTCACGGTGACGCCCACCATGTCCTGCACCGTCCCGGCGACGCCGCAGTCACTCGCCAACAACAGCGGGCTCGACACCAAGGACATCACGACCAAGTGGGACCTGTTCCTCGACGTCGTGACGGCCGCCGTCATGTGCGACCGCACGCGCATCATCACGATCGGCGTCCACAAGGCCCTCGGTCCGAGCCCCGACTCGAGCAATTCGACGCTGACGGGGTACTACCATTCCGAGGACGCGAGCGGCGGCACGTGGCACGGGCTCGCGCACGATTGGGACAACGCGAACTCGCGCCGGCAGCTGCAGGGCGTCAACGCGTGGGTGGCGGCGGAGGTGTTCGCCAAGCTGCTCACGAAGCTCGACGTGCCCGAGGTGGGCGACAGCACCTACCTCGACAACTCGCTCGTGTACTGGGGCAACGAGCTCGGCTTCAACCACATCGCGTACAGCGTGCCGTGCCTGCTCGCCGGGAGCGCGGGCGGGTTCATCAAGCCGGGCCGCTACCTCGACTACATCGACTGGAACGGTCGCGCCTACTTCTCGCAAGAGGACGGCAACGTCATCAAGGGCATCCCGCACAACCAATTCCTCGTGACGGCGATGCAGGCAATGGGCCTCGCGCCCGCGGACTACGAGCGGAACGGGCAGAAGGGGTATGGCTCGACGAGCGTGAGCGGGCGCTCGAGCGACACCTGGGCCGTCGATTACGATCTGTCGAAGGTCGGCGACGTGCTGCCGGGGATTCAAGGCTAGCGCGCCACGCCGTTACTCCTGGGGCCCGCTCACCGAAATGCACTCGGCCGCGCCCGGGTTCTTAGAGCAATACTGAAGCACGCATTCCACAACCTCCGTGCTGCTGCAAAGCGTCTCGTCATTGAGGTTGCAAATGTTCGGCAGCGCGTTCACGCACGCCAAATAGCGGTACGCCATCGTAGCGCACTGAGACGTGTTCTCCGCGGCGCCGGCGAACGCGTAGCAGGAGCTCCTGCACTCAGCGAGCTCGATGCCTTCACACCGCGCGTTCGCGCCCCTCGTACAGATATTTTCGCAGAGGTCGTAGAGCATCGAGAGGCTCGGTCCGCCCGCGTTCCCGGCGAGCCCGCCCGAGCTGCTGGTCGCGCCACTCCCCGGAGACGCCCCGCCGCTCGCGCTCGGTGCGCCGCCCGCCGCGCTTTGCGGCGGATTGGTCGACGCGCCGCCATTCGCCGTGCCGGCGCTCACAGGCGGATCCATCGTCGGCCCTTGCGACGCGCCGCCGCTCGCGCTCTGCGGCGGATTGGTCGACCCACCCCCCTTGGAGTTCCCGGTTCGGCCACTCGACGTGCCGCCGTCCCCCGCGTCGTTTGCCGGATCTTCTCCCCGACTCACCGACTTGCCACCACACGCTGCCACGAGCACCACGACACAAGCGCCCAAGCGCCAAGCCTCGCCGTATCTCCCGTTCACCATTCCCCAAGCTTAACCCCCTACGGCACAATCTTCAAAACACGATTGTTCTCCGAATCCGCGATGTACGTTACGCCCGTTTTCTTGTCGAAAAACACTCCGTGCGGTCGCTTCAGCTCGGCTTTCAACGGATCTCCGCCGAGCGTTCCCATCCCGTTTTTCCCGTCGCCAACTAGCGTGACAAGCTTATCGTCCGCGACGGCGTACTTGCGAAGGTAGAAGAGCTCCGTATCGGCGATGAGCACGTTGTCGTCGCCGTCGATCGCGAGGTGCTTCGGGTCACTCACCACGTTGACGGTCGCAGGCATGTCCGTGGTCGTGCCAGTCGCCTTGACGACCTGAAGCGCATCCCCGTTTGGGCGGTTCTTCACGGCATACAGCGTCCCCTTCGAGTCGATCGCGATGACGCGTGCGGCCGGGTAGGGGGACGGCAGTTTTGGCGGTGGTCGCACCGAGGTCGATCACGCGAATGTCGTCCGGCCCAGTGTAGTAGAGCTCGTTCCCGCTCGGTGAGAAGGCGAGGCAGTAGATGATGCTGAGCTTCGCGAACGGCGTGCCGGCTCCGACGAAGATCGCGACCTCGCCCGTCGCGGCGTTCAGGCGGTACACGTTGCCGTTCATCGTGTCGGCGATGAACAGGTTCTGCGTGCCCGGCTGGAACAAGAGATCGTGCGGCTGGCTGAGCTTGATGCTGCCCGCCGCCCCGGGCGCGCCGGGCCCGACGACCGTCGTGATGGTTCCGCCGGCGTCGACGTGCCGGATCTTTCCGGTGTCGCACTCGGAAATGTAGATGTCGCCGCTCACGGGATCGACGGCCGTGCCGTACGGGTTCAAGACGGCAGCCGACGTCGCGGGCGAGCCGTCGTCGCCCGTTCCGCTTCCCGCCACGAGCAGGATCTTTGGCTCGCCGCTCGTCATCGGCATGCCCGCCATGCCTGCGGCGCCGGCGCTCGCGCCCGCTGCGCCGGCTTGCATGCTTTGGCCCGCCGTGCCCGCGGCGCCGGCACCGCCGTTCAGTGCTCCGCCGCTCGTCGTTCCGCTCGAGCCGCTTGCGCTACTCGACGTGCCGCCCATGCCGGCTCCGGCATTTGCACTACCGCTCTGGCCGCCCGCGCCGCTCGCGCTCATCGACATTCCCGACGCACCCGCGCTCGTCGCTCCGCTCGCGCCGCCGGAGCTCGCACCACCCGAGGGCACTCCGCCCGCGCCGCTCGCTAGCGCGCCCGTTCCGGCTCCGTCGCCCGTGCTGCCGCGATGCGCGGGCTCGCCGGACGACGCGCAGCTCGCGCCGAACAGCGCGGCGAGACCCGTGACGAACGCGCGTGCGCGAGCGACGGTCACGCGCCGCAGGATACCTCAGTACCCGCGAATCGCCACGTCGCCCGAGCCGGTGAACACATCGATGCTCCCCGATGCACGCGAGTCGTTCGAGACGTCGCTCACGTGCCGATCGCCCGAGTTGGTCCCCACGTCGAGGCGGTAGGCCCCAGCGGGCACCCCCAAGCTCACGTCGCCGGAGTGCGTCCGAACGTGAATGCGTTCGGCTGGCTCCGAAACTTCCAGCGCCACGTCACCCGAGCCGGTTTCGGCGTCGAGCGCGGCGCCCGCGAGCCCGTAACCCAGGATGTCGCCGGAGCCCGTGGCGACGTTGATCGCTCCGAGCATTTCGTAGAGCTCGAGATCACCGGAGGCCACCTGCACGGTGACGCTCACGCCGCTCGGCACCTCGACGCTGACATCGACGCTGCAGTGATTCTCGTGGCAAACGTCGACGAGCGTGAGCTTGCCGCCCGTGAAGGAGTGCCCCAGGTGATTGGAACCCCCTACGATCGTCGCGGTGGCCGTCACTTCGCTCACGTCGCCGCCGTAGATGTGGACGTCGCCCGAGCGCACGTCGACCGTGAGGCTATCGACGGGCTCCTCGATGACGGTGCGCTCGGTGTGCGTCTCCGGCTCCGCGCAGCCCGCGGCTGCGAGGAGCAATCCCACAAATATTGGAATTCTCGGTAGATTTTGGTGCATGGTCGACCTCGCCTCGCTCGGGCGTGGCGGCCCGAGCCACCCGTCTGTGCCCCGCCGCGCGCCGGCCGTTCAATGCCGACGCGGAAAGTCCGTGAGCGCGCCGCGGCACCGCGCCGCGCGCTCGACCGGCTCAGGGCATCTTTTCGACGAGTTGGTGCGGCGTTAGGCGTTGCGCTTTGAACGAGCCGTTGTTCGGCGGCAGCTCGAGCTCCCAGACGATCTTGCCCTCGCGAGTCACCTCGAAGAAGCGCGTCGAGGCCGACGACGAGCGGACCGGAGCGGTCACGAGGATGTTGCCGTCGGCGAGCTGGTCGGCGTCGCCCCAGAACGGCGAGTACCAGGTGTTCTTGTACCAGGTGTCCACGCCGCTGAAGCTGCCCGGGAACTCGAACGTGACCGTGCACGTCTTCGCGGTCTCGTCTAGCTTGTACTCGACGACGCGCGAGTGGTAGTTGCCGCCGCTCGCGCCGAGCCCCGCGTAGCCGCCGTTGTCGTAAAAGAGGATGGTGCCGTTTTCGTGGAACTCGGGCTCGTGCGTGTCGCTGTATTGCGACGCCGTCGGGCTGAACGTGAAGTCGCCGGGGCCGAGGGTCGTCTTGTCGTAGGTGCCGCCCATCCGCCAGAGGATGTCGCCGCTCTTGCGGTCGATCTTGAAGAGCCCGGCGAAGCGGCAGTTGTAATAAAGAATGTCGTTCGCCTCGTCGAGGACGAGCATGTTTCCGTGGCAGAGCTCCTCACGCGTGCCGGCAGGCTCGATGTGATCGAAGAGCTTCCACGACCAGACCTCTTCGTTCTTGGGCGTGACCTCGACCAGGCGCTGGTCGTCGAGCTTGGTGCTGCCGCTGCTGACGGCTTTGTCGAGCTCGTAGTTCAAGAGGTAGTTGCCCTTCGAGGTCTTCCCTACGTAGTGCGACATCAGCTGGGTGGTGCCGTTCGCGGGCCCTTCCCAGATCACCTTGCCGGAGAGGTCGACCTCGCGGCCCGGCTCGCCGTTGGTCGGACCGACGAGCACGGTGTTCGACGACAAGAGCTCGGTGACGACGTCGCCGCGCTGATCGTTGGTCTTGCCGTGGACGTAGTACCACACGGCGAGCCCCTTTTCGTCGTACATGACGGCGAGGGCGGGGGAGCTGTTCGCCTGGATGTTGGTGAGCATCCAGCCTTTCTGATCGTCGGAGAGGTCGTCGACGTTCAGGGTCGCCTTCGGCAGCGCGTTCGGGAGCTTGCCGGTCGTGAAGGTTCCCTCGAGGCTGCCCGTGCCCTGGGCGTTCCCCGAGACAGCGCGGATCTTGTACATCGTCTCGGCGTGCATGCCGATGACGAGGACCTTGTGATCGGTGACGAGCGCTGCATCGCGAATGCGCAGCGTGTAGTCCGTCTCGCCGAAGTCGACCTCGGAAGCGGCAGCCTCCGCCGTCGTCCAGGAGACGAAGCAGGAGATGGTCATGTTCGGATTCGCCTCGATCTTGAGGTTCGTGAGCGCGAGCGTTCCGGGGCCGAAGCCGCCCGCGCCCGTGCCGGCGCCCGCCGACCCGCCCGCGCTCGCGCCGCCCGCCGTCGCGGAGCCGGAACTCGCGCCGCTGCCGGCGCTCATGCCCGCGGTCCCGTTTCCTGCTGCCCCGCCCGCGGCTTTGCCGGCAGAGCCACCCTGTCCTGCCGAAGCGCCGGAAGAGCGTCCGCTGCCCGCCTGATTTCCGGAGCCGCCCTGCGTGGAGGCACCTCCGTGCGTGGAGCCGGCCGTGGGCGAGCCCACTCCGGCTGATCCTCCGCTCGCTCCCGTGCTGCCGGTGCCGGCCGTGCCGCCCGGGTCGCTCTCGCTGCTGCTACAGGCCGCTGCTGCCGCGAGCGTGCACAAAACGGCTCCGCTCGCGGTCCACCAAGATCGCGTCATCAGTTTCGTGGCTTTCCAAGTCTCGCCTGCTTCTGGCGAGGATCGAATCAGTACACGCCCGGACAGGTGGGAAAATCTTCTCGCTTTGAACACCTTCGGGCGCGCATCGAGCATTTTCACCGGCTACTTCCGCTCGCGACGGAGGAAAGCCGTTCGCCTTGAAAACGGCTCGAAAACCTCCTCACCCCATAGAGTCGCTCGACCGAGTCTACCCCGGTGAAAAGCTTTCACTCGCTCGGCCACGCGGCGCGGAGCGTTCGTGCGAGCTCGCCCGCTTCGGCGTCCTCGTAGACGAGCACGCCGGCGCTCCACGAGAACACGTGCGCGGGGCGCGCGCCGTCTCCCGTCTCGTAGACCGGCAGCACGTGGACGTGAAAATGCGGGAAGCTCATCGGCAGCTGGGCGCTCGCGCCGAGCACGGCGACGAACGTGCGCGCCGGTGCGAGCGCCCGCTCGAGCGCCGTGCACGCCTGGTACGCGAGCCGCTGCAGCGCGCGAGAACGGCTCGAACGACGCAGCGCGTCGGATTCGCTCGTTCAGGGCCCTGGGGGCAGGCCCATACAGGTGGATTCGTTTGCCCAAGCAGGATCCGCGCACTTACCTTCGATGCATTGGAACGAATGGAAGCAGCTGCCGCACGAGTCGCCGAGCTCGCCCACCTTCTCGCAGGTCGTGTTGCACTCCGCGTGGGAGCCGCAGGCGTCCCACGACGCGCTGTCGCATTGGGCGCCGAGGGCAAGGAGCGTTTTGCAGACGGGGGTGCTCTCGTCGCTGTCGCAGAAGAGGCCTTCGTCCTCGAAGCACAGCGCGAGGTCCTCCGGCTTTTCGACCCCCTGCGCCGAGTTCGAGCAGTCGTCACCCGCGCGGCAGGTGCCGAAGCAGGCCTCGTTCAGCATGGCGTGCGGGATCTTGGCGCACGTCCCGACGGGATGCGCGCCCGACGTGTCGGTAATGAGGCAGCTCATCGCGTCCGTCGAGCGGTCGCAATCGTAAACGCCGCTGCACGGGTCACCGGGTGCCTGATGGCCCACGAACACGCCGGTGCACGCCGCGACGATCGCGTTCAGATTGCACTGGTCGGTGCTGCTCGCGTACGCCGCGTTGCAACGAGCGAGCGCCGCGGCGTCGATGGTGACGTGCCCCGACATCACGCCGTACACGCCGTCTTGCGCTGCGTCGTACATGGTTTCGCAGTCGTCGAGCATGGTGGGGATGCCCATCGACGTGCAGCAGGTCGCGGCAGCGCTACACGCCGTGGCCACCACGTCGTGAAGATCCTCGAGCGGACCCGAGTCGCCTCCGCCTTCGGATGCGCCGGCGTCGCCCGTCATGCCGCTCGAGCCGCCACGCCCGCCGCTCTGTCCCGAGCTTCCGCCCTGTCCGGAGCTTCCGCCCTTGCCGGCGCTCGAGCCGCCGTTGCCGCTTCCGGCGGCGCTCCCTGCGCTTCCGCCCTTACCGGCCGACACGTTCCCGCCGCTGCCGCTGCTTCCGCCCATGTCGGTGCCGGCGCGTCCGGCGGCGCTTCCAGCGTTCCCGCCCTTACCGGCGGAGGGGCGCCCGGCGGTAGCTCCGCCTTTGCCCGCGGGCGGCGCGTCGTGCGTGTCGTCCCCTTTGCTCTCGCCGCACGCGACGGCGATCAGCGCCACGAGCGCCGCACTCGACCACCCGATTCTCGAATTAAGCATGCGGGTCACCTCCACCTCAGCAGCAACATCGTATCACGCTTCGCCGGCAGCGAAGGGCGGGCCGGCGTTTTTACAGGAAGCTTCCCCCTTCCCGTCAACGCCCTCTGGGCCCCGGGCTAATCGCAGCCGATGCGCATGTCGTCGAATGCCACGTCGTCGATCCATGCGGTGAAGCCGGGCGACGCGCTCTGGTAGTTGATCCATCCGACGCGGATCTCGTCGAAGACGTTCGGGATGTCCGAGTCGTCGTAGTTGCCGGCGCCGTGCTCGAAGCCGAGGATCTTCGTCCCGTCCAAGTAGAGCTCATAGCTCTGGTTGGAGGCTTGAATGTGGTACTCGGCGCAGTGCCACTTCGCGTCGAACGTGTAGTCGTAGCTCGTCTCGGTGCCGAACTCACTGCTGCCGATGATCTGCACGTTGAAGATGAAATTGTGCCGTCCACCCACGTCCGGCGTGTTCTTGGCTTGCTTGATGGTGTCGATCGGGCGGTAGTCGGAGTTGCCGTTTTGCGGCCCGTCCCCCGTGAGCGAAACCATCGTCGAATGGACGAATGCATCCGGCACGGGCGTCTCCACCTTGTAGTAGATGCGTCCCCAGTGCGCGCTGCCGAGCACGGCGGCGTCGTGATAGATGCGACGCTCGGAATTCGCCGCCGCCCCGAGCCGCAGCGCGCGTGAGCCCCCGTGCTTATCCTCGTCCGAGACCGCGGCGAGATCGCCGTGCCGCGTCCAGCCGCTCGGCACGCTGCCGACGTTGGTGCTCTCGAAATCCTCGCAGATGAGCAAATCGCGACCCGCGCAACCCCCCGTCGTGCCCGGAGTGCCGCCGTCGCCCATACCGCCGTCGCTCGCACCCGCAGCGCCGCTCCCCGTGCCACCGCTCGTGGCGCCGCCGCCACCCGTCGCACTGCCGCCGCGTCCTGCGCTCGCGCCCGCCGAACCGCTGCTCGTGCCACCGCTCGTTGGGGTCCCCGCCGCTCCGCCCGTCGTCGACGCACCCGCACTCGCCGCACTACTTCCCGCCGCACCGCCCGCACCCGCGCCGCTCTTCCCCGCACTCCCGGCACCACCCGCCGCGCGCCCACCACTCATCGAGCTGCTTCCCGCCGCTCCACCGGCACCCGCGCCGCTCTTCCCAGCGCTGCTCTTGCCGGCGCCACCATCGTCCAGCGAGGCGCCCTCGGTGCATGCCACAGCGGCACCAAGCGCAGGCGCTGCCGCGATGAACACCGCTCGAAGGACGCGCGCTCGATGGATGGTGAGCTCCATGGGGAATGACGTCCCGCGACCCCGCGGAAACGGCTCAGAAGGGCCAAAACGCACCGGGATTGGGTTCGAGAAGAACGGGATCGATCTTCGACGACAGGGACGTGTTCCTCCTTTCGCGCATGGGCCGTAGTGCGAGAGCACCGCACCCCGCGCCCCCACCCGGCCCCCCAAAGCTCTCTCTGTTCCTGGCATTTTGATCGCGCGTGCTTTTCGGTACGCATGCCGAACCCCGCGACTCCCGAAGGACTTAAAAAACGCTTTAGTGGTTTCGAAAAAATCGGAGAGCTCACCTGGACTTTTCCCGAGGGAAATGAAATGGCCGAACGAGAGGCCGCCTGCTCCGCCGCGTTTCGGGGCACCATGCTGAAAGTCATGTCACTCCGTCACCTCGGATCGCAGGCAGGCCGGTCGTGGCTCGTGTCACTCGCGCTGCTCGTGGCAGGCGTCGGCGTGACGCTACCGGCGTCGGCCGATACGCCAACGCCCGCGGAGACCGCGAAGGCGAAGAAGCAGCTCGAGAAGGGGCAAGCGCTCTACAAGAAGGGCAAGCTCGATGAAGCGTACGCGGCCTTCTCGGCCGCACACGACATCGTTCCGGACCCGAAGGCGACCCTGATGATGGCGCGCGTCCAGCGCGACCGCGGCGAGCTCCTGAAAGCGCACGACACGTACCAGACGGCGCTCCGCGAGGCGCAGGACGCCGAGGCGCAGGGCCAAGCGAAACGAGCGACGGCGGACGAGATCCAGCGCGAGCTCCGCGAGCTCGGTAACGTGCTCGGTTGGCTCACCGTCGAGATCCCGCACGCGCCCTCGGGCACGCGCGTGTCGCTCGACGGGCGCGACGTGACCTCGCAGCTCGGCTCGCCCATTCGCGTCGAGCCCGGGCCGATCGTCGTCGAGGCGAAGGCACCCGGTGGTCTCGCGAAGGAGCAGAAGGTCACCGTGAAGGCGGGCGAGACGGCGAACGTCGAGATCACGTTCGCGGCGTGGAGCGACAGCGACGCAGCGCTCGCCGAGGACCCAGAGCAGAAGCCCGCCGAGCGCGAGGAGCGCGAGGACGACGCGAAGGAGTCGTCGGGGGGAAGCCGCACGCCGGCCTACATCGCCGCGGGCGTCGGTGTCGTTGGTCTCGCGACGTTCGGGGTGTTCGGGCTGCTCGCGAACGCCAAGTACAACGAGCTCATCGACAAGTGCCCCGACAGCCACTGTGCGCCGGACCTGGAAGACACGAAAAAAGCCGGCAAAACCTTTCAGGCAATCGGTAACATCGGGCTCATCGTGGGCGCCGCGGGGGCCGCGACGGCCGTCACGCTGTTCATCATCGGCAAGCCCTCGAAACCCTCGAGCTCGGCAGCGACACTGCCGGCGAAGGTCTCGCTCGGCGTCGGGAGCGTGCAGGTCAGTGGGAGCTTCCAATGAGGATGGTGCGTCCGCTCGGAGCACTCGGGTTCGTGTTCTTCCTCGCGGGGTCGTGCACGGCCGACTTCGATCAGTTCGATTTCAGCGGGACGCCGAGCAACGGCGCAAAGCCCGCGACGGGCGGGAGCACATCGCCCAGCGTCGGAGGTACCGGCGGCACGACGCCTGCGGGCGGGACCGGCGGTCGCGGCGGGCGTCCGAGCGGCGGCAACGGCGGCGCTAGCGGCGACGGGGCGAGCGGTACGACCGGTGGCACGATGGGCGGCACGACCGGCGGCATCGTAGGAATGGGTGGCGAGGGCGCGACGGGCGACACCGGCGGCGAGCCCCCGCAAGGCGGGGCCGGCTCCGGAGCGACAGGTGGCACGGCGGGCGTCGGAGGGACGGGTCCGGCCGGTGCGGCGGGCACTCCCGGTTGCCCCGACGACCAACAAGAATGCGACGGCAGCTGTGTGCCCCTGACGGCGCTCGACCACTGCGGAAGCTGCACGAACGTCTGCAGTGCGGGTTTCGCGTGCGGCTCGACGGGCTGCGTTTGCGACGCGGACGCCGATTGCGCTGCTCCGGTCACGGGAGCTGGCGGTGGCGGCGGCGAGGGTGGCGTGGCGGGCGACGCGGCGGGCGGTGCTCCCGCGGTCACGGCTCAATGCATTTCCGGCCGTTGCTCCTGCAACGCGACGGAATGCGCCCAAAACCAGCGCTGTCAGGCGAACGGCAGCTGCGGCTGAACGGTGGCCGGGATCCGGGACCCCCGGTTTCCCAACTGACTGAAACCGAGGGCCGCTATATGCGGTCTCGCGGGCACGATGCGAGTTTTGGCAGGTGTAGGTCGCTTGCGGTTACTGACCTACCGATGGGTTCCGAATCGGACGATATCGACGCCGGTTGGGACGAGGCACCGGCGAGCGCCGCTGCGCCGAGCGCCGTTGCGCCGAGTGCCGTTGCGTCGAGCGCCGTTGCGCCGAGTGCCGTTGCGTACGTGTCGAGCGAGTCGCTGAGCCCGGCCGAGGTGACGACCCCGCCGCCGAGCGTGGAGCAGAACCGGGTTTCGCGCTTTGGGCCGATCGCTGCCGTCGTCGCGCTGGCCGCGGCGAGCATCGTGTGGCTCGGTCGAGCGCCGAATCCCGCGCCGACAGCCCCTGTCGCCGCGGCGCGGCCCGCGAGCGAGCCCGTTCCGAGCGCCCCCGCGGAAGCGCCGGCTCCCCCCGCTCCCGAGACGGCGGCCGCACCGGTCGTTCCCGCGCCGAAACCGACCCCCGCGACCGAACGCCTCGAGCTCGAGCCCCTGGTGCTCGAAGCGCCGCAGAAGAGCGGCGTCACCGTGCGCAGCGTTCCCGACGGTGCGATCTTCTTCGAAGCGGGCAAGCGTCTCGGCGCTGGTACCATCCACGTGAACGTCGTGCCCGCCGGGAACGTGCAGCTGACGGCGCTGCTCAACGGCTACCGGCCGCTCAACTTCAAGGTCGACGGCTCGCGCGATACGGTCACGGTGCTGCTGACGCCCGCCGGCGAGACGGCACGAGCGGCCGCGGAGAGCCCTGCCGCGCCCGCAGCTCAGTGAAGGCTCAGCCGTCGGCGCACACGCAGCTTCCGTCGATGCTGCTCGAGACGTAGCCGGCATTGACGCAGCACGTGCTGCAGTCGGCAGGGCTGTCGCCGTGCGCCGCGCAGAGCGCCTCGTTCGTGTGCGCGTGGCAGGCGCAGCTCGCGTCCCCCTCTGCCTCCGCGTCGAAGCTCGCGCGACGGAAACCCGCGGCGGTGCAGCAGGTGCCGCACGCATCGTTGTCGGGCTCCGCGGCGCAGGCGCTGGCGTCGGCGAGCTCACTCGCGCACGCGCAGCTGCCCTGGAAGAAGCCCGAGTTGATGAGACTCACCCCGGCGCAACACAGAAAGCAGGCGCCCGGCGCCTTCGTCGAGCCGTCGTCGATGACGCGGCTGCAGGAGGTCAGATCGACGGACGGGGCGGGGTTCAGCGTGAGGCTAGTGCCCGCCGCGCCCGCGTTCTCCGAGACCACGGCGCCGGCGGAGCCGCCCGTCCCTGCGCCCGCCGCGAGCGGGGTTCCCGCGGTGCCCGCCTGCTCGCTCGAGCCACCGGTTCCGGCCTGCCCGCCGTTTCCTGCCGCCATCAATTGGCGCCCGTTGCCGCCGGCGGGTGGATCCTGCCGGTCGCTGCAGGCGGTCGTGAGGAGCATGACCACGGCCCAGCTCGCGCGCATTGCCTGAAACCTTAGACGGTCCGCGCGCGTCGCGCGAACGTTTCGTATCGAGTCGCCGCGTGAATGCTCATCACGTTACCCGCAACGTCCCGAGCCGCGGTGATGGTGTCGATGTAGGCAGCTCGCGCACGGTGACACTGTCTCATGACACCATGATCCAAACGCCAGCCTTCGACCAGCTCACAAGCCGAGAGCTACGGGATTTTGGGGCCGTTGCTCTTGGCACCGCGTATGCACGAGCAGGAGCTGGAGCCGATCGCCATGAATGATGCCATCACGACCGGTAACGCGACGCTGGACGCCTGGGTGACGGAAACGGCAGCGCTCTGCGAGCCCGAAACAATCGTCGTCTGCGACGGGAGCGAGGGCGAGCGCGCCCGGCTCGTCGAGCGGATGCTCGCGGGTGGGACCCTCATCGCCCTCAATCCGGCGAAGCGCCCGAACAGCTTTCTCAGCCGCTCCGACGCCCGCGACGTCGCGCGCGTCGAGAGCCGGACGTTCATCTGCTCCCGCGAGGAATCCGACGCCGGGCCCACCAACAACTGGCAGGATCCGGCCGTGATGCGCGCGTCGCTGCTGCGGCTTTTCCGCGGGTCGATGCGCGGGCGAACGCTCTACGTCGTGCCCTTCAGCATGGGTCCCGTGGGCTCGCCGCTCTCGCGGATCGGCGTAGAGCTCACCGACTCTCCGTACGTCGCGCTCAGCATGCGGATCATGACGCGCATGGGCGCACCGGTGCTGGCGGCGCTCGGCGAGCGGGGCGATTTCGTCCGTTGCCTTCACTCGGTCGGTGCGCCCCTGGCCAAGGGTCAGGCCGACGTGCCGTGGCCATGCGACCCGGACCGCACCGTCATCGCCCATTTCCCGGACGAGCGCAGCGTGTGGTCGTTCGGCAGCGGCTACGGAGGTAACGCCCTGCTCGGCAAGAAGTGCTTCGCGCTGCGCCTCGCCTCCGTGATGGCGCGCGAGGAAGGTTGGCTCGCCGAGCACATGGCGCTCCTCGGGGTCGAATCGCCCACCGGCGAGCGGAGCTACGTCGCGGCCGCGTTCCCGAGCGCGTGCGGGAAGACGAATTTCGCGATGCTGGTCGTCCCGGAAGCGCTCGCCGGCTGGAAGGTGACGACGCTCGGTGACGACATCGCTTGGCTACGGCGCGGCGCCGACGGGCGCCTGCACGCGATCAACCCGGAAAATGGCATGTTCGGCGTCGCGCCCGGCACGAGCGCGCGCTCGAATCCGAGCGCGATGCAGGCGATCGCGGCCGACACCATCTTCACGAACGTCGCGCTCACCGACGACGGCGACGTGTGGTGGGAGGGAATGACCGCTGAGGTCCCCGAGCATTTGCTCGACTGGCGCGGTCGCGACTGGACGCCCCGCTCGGGCACCCCGGCGGCTCACCCGAACGCGCGCTTCACGACGCCCCTCGAGCGCTGCCCCGCGCTCGATCCCGCCTGGGACGACGCGAACGGGGTGCCGATCGACGCGTTCGTGTTCGGCGGGCGCATGAGCCACGACATGCCCCTCGTGTTCCAGACCCAGAGCTGGGAGCACGGCGTGTACGCCGCCGCGACCATGGGCTCCGAAGCAACGGCGGCCGCGGAGAGTAACTTGCCGGCCGTGCGCCGCGACCCGATGGCGATGCTGCCGTTCTGCGGCTACCACATGGCCGATTATTTCGCGCATTGGCTCGAGATGGGCAGCACGCTGCACGAGCCGCCACCGATCTTCCGCGTGAATTGGTTCCGGCGGGACGAGAACAAGAAGCTGCTCTGGCCCGGCTTCGGCGAGAACGCGCGCGTGCTCGCCTGGATCGTCGAGCGCGCTCACGGGCGGGCCTCCGCCGCGGAGTCACCGTACGGATTCGTGCCGCGCTATCGCGATCTGAACCTGCGCGGGCTCGAGCTGTCCGAGGGCGACTTCGAGCACCTCATGCGCATCGAGATCGAGCGGGCGCTTGCCGAGGTCGACTCGCACGACATGCTGCTCGAGCCGCTCATGAGCCGGCTCCCGCGCGAGCTCCTCCACGAGCGTTACCTCCTGCGCGAGCGTCTCTACCGTGCCGCGGAGATGCGGTCGGGTCCCATCCACGAGGTCCCGCTCCTGATCGAGCCGACCGCGGCGTGAGCCCTCGACGCCTGAGGGCGACCGGCGCTCATGGGCACGCTGCGAAGGGGGGAGCCGTCGTGCCCGTGAGCCAGCTCGCCGCGCATTTTTGCGCGTCGTAGCCGGTCGTCTCGTGGACGACGCCGAGCAGATCCTCGAACCGCGCGGCTTCGCCCTGAAATGCGGCATAGAATTGCCGGAGCGCGTCTTCGAGCACCGTCGTTCCCACGCGCTCTTCGAGCGCCCGGTAGAAGAGAGCACCCCGCGCGTACGTCTGCTCGGAGTAGACGCTGCTGTCGAGCACGTCGATCTCGCCGCAGCTGGTCAGCCAGACCGGCCCCGTCGTCTGAACGCTGGACTCGTCTTCGTATTTCGTCCAGGCGGCATTGGCCGCCTCCGTCTCGCCGAGCGCCTCGAGCACGTGAACCGAGAGGTAGCTCGCGGTCCCCTCGGAGAGCACGAGATCCTCCCAGCAACGGATCCGAACGCCGTCGCCGAACCAGCCGTGGGCCGCTTCGTGCAGGTGCGTCAGCGGCTCCGCCATCGACACTGTTGCGATGTGCCAGAGCGGATGGTGCTCCATCCCGCCGTAGCTGCCGCTCGGCCATTCGACCGCCACCGAGCCCACCTTCGTGCCGAAGCGATACGCGCCGAGGTGCTCCTCGTACCATTCGAACCCGTCGCGGAGCCGCGTCGTGCCCGTGTCCGCGTCGTCCTCTGCGCCCGCCACGGTGGCTAGGTAAAAGACGCTCAAGTTCGTTCCCGCGCTCGTCGTGCCGAGCACCTTTTCGCGGTAGTTGCCCTGGGCCCAAGCCATCACGTACGACGGCACCTCCGTGGGGATTTTGGGGGCGTAAACGATGCTGTTGCCGCTGCTCGTGACGCGCAACTCGAAGGTGCTGCCGTCGGACGGCGCCGAGTGGCACGGGAACAGGTAGCCGCAGAAGTACGGCCAGGTGAGGGTGTAGCCCGTGCCTGACCAGCCACGCCGCGTGTCCTCCGAGAAGTGATAGACGACCCTCAGCGGGGTAGAACCCTTCGCCGGTGGCACGTCCACGTCGAGCGTCTGACCTTGCACTCTAAAAGCGACCGGCGCGTCCTGGATAGTGACGGAGTCGATCGTCAAGTCACCGACTTCGAACGAAGCGCCCGCGCGTTCCGAGGGGCCGACTGCGATGGCCGCGATGGCAATGGAGGTATCGAGGTTGACGTTGAGGCTCGTGTGCTCGATGTCGCGCCCGGGGTTGCTCGCGGGCCCGCTGTCGTCGGCACCGCCGGCTCCCGCTTCGGGCACCGCGCCAGCCGCCCCGGCATTCCCATCGGTGCTGCCGGCGCTGCCCGCAACGCCGCTCGAGGTACCGCCCTGCGTGGTGCCACTCGCTCCGCCTCGCGCCGGAGCGCCGCCGCTGCCGCTACCGCTACCGCTATGGTTGCCGCCCCCGCCTCCGCCGCCGCCGCTCGTGCTGCCCCCGACGCGGCTGCCGCCCGAGCTCCCTCCTTCGGCCGGCGCGTGACCCGTGCCGCCCGCGGGCTCGTCGTCGTGAACGACCGCGCTCTTTCCGCCGCAGGCTGCCCCCTGAGACAGCGCGAGCAGTAGCGCGCCTCCGAACGCGGCTCGACCCATCTTCATCAGGATAGGAGGGGAGGACAGTATGGTCAACCGAGCGCTATCCTCCCGCTCGATGCGACTCGGTGGCGAGGTGTTGATCATCGGTGCGGGCATTGGCGGGCTCACGCTCGCTGCGGCGCTTCGGCAGCGAGGGTTCTCGTGTCGTGTCTTCGAGCGAACGCCGGAGCTCAAGCCGGTGGGCGCCGGGATCCTGGTTCAGCCGAGCGCGCTCCGCGCCCTGCACACGCTCGGTCTCGATGCGAAGGTGGCCGCCGCCGGACAGGACGTCCGGCTTGGCCTCGTGACGACCGAGCGCGGGCGCGTGCTGCAGCGCACCTCGCTAGCGTTCTTGGCCGAGCAGCTCGGAATCGGCACGGTGGCGATCCACCGGGGGCGCCTGCAAGAGGTGCTCCTCGCGGGAGCTTCCGGGGTCCCGCTCGTGAAGAATGCCGAGCTCGTCCGCTACGACGTCGCGGGCGAGGGGGTCACGGCCCATTTCTCGGACGGGAGCCGGGTCGAAGGCGCGCTGCTCGTCGGAGCGGACGGCCTCCGGTCGGTCGTGCGCCGGCAGGTGCTCGGCGAGACGCCGCTCCGCTACGCTGGGTACACGAGCTGGCGCGGCGTCGCAGACGTCGCGGGCACGGTTCCCCCCGAAGAGGTGACCGAGATGTGGGGGCCGGGCTCACGGTTCGGATTCGCCACGATGGGCGGCGGCCAGACGTACTGGTTCGCCGTGTCGAACGCAACGGAAGGCGAGCGCGAGCCGAATTCGCTCGAGGTCGTCTCCGAGCGCTTCTCGCACTGGGCGGAGCCGGTGCCGAAGCTCCTCGCGAGCACGCGCGCCGACCACGTCATCCGCACCGATATCCACGATCGGGCGCCGGTGCCGCGCTGGTCGAGCGGCCCGGTCACGCTGCTGGGGGACGCCGCGCACCCGACCACGCCGACTCTCGGTCAGGGCGGCTCGATGGCCCTCGAGGACGCGGTCGTGCTTGCCCACGCGCTCGAGCGCTCGCCGTCCGTCGCGGAAGCGCTCGCCGATTACGAACGGCGCCGCGTCGCTCGTACCGCGCGCATCGTCGAGGCTTCCTTTCGCTTCGGGAAGATCGCGCAACTCCGGAATCCCATCGGCATCTTCCTGCGCAACCTGGTGCTGCGGCTGACGCCGGAGGGCGTCGTTCAGCGGGAGCTCGCGCGAGCGGCCGAGTTTTCGTTGGAAGAAGCGGCGATGCCGGCAATACGCGCGGCATCGCGGCCGACGCCGTGAATCATCGCCGACGAGAACGAGTAGAGGAAGTGGAGGCCCACGAAGTAGAGGCCCGGTGCTTCTTTCACGACGCCGGCCTCGTGCCGCGGCTCGCCGCGCTCGTCGAAGATCGGTAGCTCGATGAAGCTCAGCGCGTTGTCGAAACCGGTCGCCCAGATCACGTTCGGAACATCGATGACGCGACCATCGGCGAGCAACGGGCGTCCGTTCTCGACACCGACGACGCGCGCGGTGCGCTCGATGCCGGCGCGCGCGAGGTCCGCAGGCTTCTGACGAATCAAGGGGCCGCCCTGGCTCACGACCTTCGGCCGCACCTTGCGCCCGAGCGGCGTGCGAATCGTGAGGAGGCGGTGGAACACCACGCGCAAGAGCAGCCGTACCGCGACCCAGCGCCCCCAGAAGCTCGCGATCTTGAACGGCACGCACCCGACGTCGCGCCCGGCGAGCAGCACGCGCCGCCCGTGCTTTGCGAGGTCCATCCCGATCTCGGCACCGGAGTTGCCCGCGCCGGCGATCAGCACCGGTCCCGCGGCAAGCTGCCCCGGGCGCTCGTACTCGCTCGAATGGAGCTGAACCACGCTCGGGTCGAGGTCGCGCGCAAAAGGCGGCAGCCGGCGCCGCTGGTAGCTCGACATGGCGACGATCACCTGGGGTGCTCGCAGCACGCCGCGACTGGTGCGGACGACGTAGCGGTCGTCGCTGCGCTCGAGCGAGGTCACGCGGGCGTCGTTCAACACCGGCAGCTCGAAGTGGGCTGCGTACGACTGGAGGTAGTCGCCCATCTCGTCCTTGGTCGGGAAGTAGAAGGGCGGGGCGGGGAACGGCAACCCGTCGAGGCTGTCGAGCCACGCGGGCGTGAAGAGCCGCAGCGAATCCCAACGCCGCCGCCAGGAATCGCCCACGCGCTCGCTCGCGTCGACGATCACGAAGCGGAGTCCGCGCTGCTTCAGGTGATACCCGACCGAAAGCCCCGCTTGGCCGGCGCCGATGACGATGACATCGAGCGGCTCGGGCGGGAGCGGCAGCGCGCGAGCGCCGCTCGCGCGGGTGAAAGCCATTCCCTCGTCGAGGAGTAGTGCTGCTTGCGTCTCGTCGTGCATGGTGAGCTCCTAAACGCCGAGAAAAGGCGGCGTTTCATGAGCTCAACCTAGCGAGGCGGGGGTAGGGGCCGCTTCCGGACAATTCCCCACGCTGAGCGTTATTTCGGGTGGGTAGTTCTACCCAGGCGCGGCCCGGACGCGGCTCCCAACCCAAAATGGCTCACGTGAGCTTGTGCTGGTAGGCGTACGCGGTTGCGGCGGCACGGGTCGGCACGTCGAGCTTGACGAAGATGTTGCTCACGTGGCGATCCACGGTTTTTTCGCTGAGCGTGAGCGCATGGGCGATCGCTTTGTTGGTCTTGCCCAGCGCGACCAGGCGCAGGACCTCGAGCTCACGCGGGCTCAGGCCGGCGCGCCGCGGGCCCGCTGCCGGTAAGGTGCCGGCGAGCCCGTCGAGATCGTGCTTGGCCCCGAGCCGCTCGAAGGCCGTGCGTGCGCCCGCGAGCTCGAGCTCCGCGCCGTCGCAATCCTCGAGCGCGCGGCACGCCTTCGCGAGCTCGACGCGCACGCGCGCCGCAAGGTACGGCGCGCCGAGGCGCTGCCAGATCTCGAACGCCGTGCGCAGCGGGACGAGCGACGCGGCCGCGTCCCCACGGGCGAGCAACAGGGAGCCGTGAGCGCGCGCCGCCATCGCGCGGAGGACATCCATGTCGTACCGCTCGGCCGCCGCGTCGAGCTCCGCGACGAGCGGCGCCGCTTCCTCGAGCTCGTTCGTCGCGAGCAGCACCTCGACCGTCGCAGGCAGGAGCGAGAGCCGCGTCTGCTCGTCGCGTGCAGCGGTGAGCGCGCGCCGTAGAGCCATGACGGCCTGCTCGCCCTTGCCCTGCGCCAGCCGCAAGAGCGAAAGCCCGGGCTGGGGATCCCGCCCGTGCTCGCTCGCGAGCCGGTAGAGCTCTTCCGCCGCGCCGAGGTCGCCGCTCGCGCGCTTGAGCTCGGCGCGCTGGTAGAGCGCGAGGGCGAGCGGTCCCTGGTCGACCGCCGGGGGCTTCGGCACGCGCTCGCAAGCGCGCTCGGCTTCGCGCTCGGCTTCCTGCCAATCACCGCTGGCGTGATGCACCTCCGAGCAATGAACGAGGCAGGTGCCGCTGAAGGTGACGAGCTGCGGTTGCGCCTCGCAGAAGCTCGACAGCATCCGAGTCCATTCGCGCGCCCGATCGAGGGCGAACACGCGGTTCGAGCTGGCGATAGCGGCGCAGAACACGACGCCCGTCACGCTCGGACGCACCGTGCTGCCGGACGCGGTGAGCATGGCGAGATCGAGCAGCTCGAGTCCCGCTGCGATATGGCCTTGCCGCAAGCGGACCCGTGCGAGCGCGCTTTGCGCCAATGCCTCGAGGCTCGGGTCGCGGAAAGCCAGCGCAGTGCGCCCCGCCTCGGTGGCCGCCGCTTCCGCCGCGTCGAGCTCGCCCGCCGCGAGCTTACGGTTGGCGACGGGCACGAGCAGATAGCCGGAGAGAACCGTGGGTGAGCCGAGCTCCTCGACGACTTGCGTCGCGCGCGCGAGCCAGCCGCCACCGCGCCCGACCTCGCCGAGGTGCAAGAGGCGCGTCCCGAGCCAGTACGCGCACTCCGCGGCCCGCTCACGGTCGCCGCGCTCGAGGTAGAGCTCGTAGGCGCGCGCCAGGCCAGAAAACATGCCCTCGTCGCGCGCGGTGAACGCCGCCGACCACGCCAGTCGCTCGACGTCCTCGGCGTCGAGCTCGCGTTCGCCCGCCGCTACGGACAGCGCTTCGTACGCGTCCGCCCACGCCCGCCGCGCGTACGCCTCACGGCCTCGCTCGAGCGCGTCCGACGTGAACCGCATGACCCGGGCTTCGCACGGCTCGCGGACGCCGTCGAGAGCCGTACGGGCAGAGCGGGCGCCGTCGCTACTTCACGAACTTCGAGAGCAGGCGAATGTAGCCGATCTGGTAGCCGTCGCTCGGCTCGCTGATCGACCACGAGTCGAGGGGCCACCCCGTGTTGAAGTCTTTGTAGGACTTCTGCGGT
>DASUGE010000132.1:0-9993 GCA_036274215.1 Polyangiaceae bacterium
GTGACCTGCGTCTCCTCACCGGCGCCCACCTGCTCGGGCGAGTCCACGGGCTCGAAGCCCGTGAGCGCGATGCGCACGTGGTACGTGCCGGGAGCGAGGTTCTCCGCGTGCCACAGGCCTGCGGAATCGGTGACGAGCTTCTGCTCCTTCCCGTCCGCGGCGACGACGACCACGTCCGCACCCACCACGGGCGCGTCCGTCTCCGCCAGGCGTAGCTTGCCGCTCAGGATGCCGGTCGTGGGCGGCGGGGGCGGCGGGGCCTCCACCGTCTTCAGCTTGAATTGGTACTCGAAGCGCCATTTGACGACGAAGGGCTTGCCGTCGCGCGTGGCGGGCGAGAACTTGAACTTGAGCGCGGCGTCGCGGATTGCCTCGTCGAAGCCGTGCCCCACGGGCTCCGGGATCTCGACGTTCGTGACGTTGCCCTCGCGATCGATCGTGAGCTTGAGCACCACCTTGGCCTCGAGCCCCTCGGCGAGCGCCTCCTTCGGGTACTCCGGCTCGACGAACTGCTGGAGCACCGGCTCCTTCAGGACCGGCTGGGGCTTCTGCTCCTCTTCCTTGATGATGGCGCCCGACGAGCCGCGCGGCGTCGCGCCCGGACTCTGCGCGAGCGCGGGCAGCGAAAAGGCGAAGGCCAGACCGAACGCCGCCCTGCGAAGGGCGGCGGCCACCGCCCTCACCGTTCGCGGCGGCATCACCCGGGGCTCTCCGACCATGCGCCTTCGCGTCTAGTGCCGCTCGCTCGGATCCACAAGGGGGCTGTTATGGTCTGGCCGGTGAAAATCGCCACCTGGAACGTCAACGGCATCCGGGCCCGGGTGGAGGCCGTCGGCGAGTGGCTCGCTCGGCACCGCCCCGACGTGCTCTGCATGCAGGAGACGAAGGTCGTGGACGACGAATTTCCCTTCGAGGAGCTCACCCGCCTCGGGTACGTCGTCAAGGTTTCGGGGCAGGCCGGGTACAACGGTGTGGCGATCGCCGCGAGCTTGCCCGTAAGCGAGGTGAGCACGGGCCTGTTCGACGACCCCGTCGACGCCGACCGGCGTGTGATGAGCGCGACGGTCGGGGGCGTGCGCGTGGTGAACGTGTACGTGCCGAACGGCAAGAGCGTCGAGCTCCCGAGCTTCCCCGAAAAACTGCGCTGGCTCGAGCGACTGCGTGTCACGCTCGACACGCGCGAGGACCCCGCGAAGGACCTGGTGCTGTGCGGTGATTTCAACGTCGCGCTCGAGGATCGCGACGTTTACGATCCGGTGCGGATGCGGGGGCGGCTTCACTTTCACCCGGACGAGCACCGCGCCCTCGGCCGCGTGCTCGAGTTCGGGCTCAGCGATGCGTACCGCGCGCTGAACGCGGAGGGCGGCCGTTACAGTTGGTGGGACTACCGCGGCGGCGATTTTCGGAGCAATCGCGGCCTGCGCATCGACTACGCTTTCGTCACGCGCTCGGTGGCGGCACGCCTCACCCGCGCCGAAATCGACCTAGAGCCCCGGCGGCTGCCCAAGTCCTCCGATCACACGCCCGTGATCGTCGAGTTCTCCTAGTAAAGGGGGAGCCGGCGGCTGCCACTCGAGCTCTCCGCTCGCGAGGCGCCGCGCCGTTTCGAGATCGAGACGGCCCCGCTCGAGCCAGCGCTCGAGCCCCGGCTCCGCCGCCAGCGCCGAGCGCACGGCGAAGTACGCCGGCAGGTACACGAGCTCGCGACCGAGCCCACCGCCGCGGTGGGCCCGCAACGTGAGCTCCGCGGCCTGCTCGAGCGGCGCACCGAGCGTCACGAGCTCGCGCAGCGTGTCCGTGGGCTCCGCACCGGCGCGAACGCCGAGCGCCGAGACGTGGCGGAGCGCGAGCGAACGGCGCCGTTCCGCATCGAGCAGGCCGGAGCGCTCCTCGATGAGCAGCGCGCGCCCTTCTTCGTCTTCTCCCGCTCCGCGCGTCCCGACGCCGAAGAGCGCCCACGGCGCGTGGCTCGAGCGAGCGCGCGGGAGAGCGTGCGCCAAGAGCTCGTGCGTCGCCACTCGCTCGGAGGCGTGGGCGGAGAGCAGCACGCCGGGGCGCACGCACACGAGGCCGTGGCCGGTCGCCGCGACGGCAACCTGGTCCTTTCGCACGTCGATGCGCAGCGAGAGCCCGAGCTCGCGGGCGCGTGCCCCGAGCCGCGCGACGAGGCTCTTCGGATTTCCATGGTCATCGCTGCGATGGAGCTCCGGCGACGGGGTCACCGTCACGGAAAGGGCGTCGCTGACGAACCCGTCGCACTCCCGCGCGCGCGCGGCCGGAGGCGCCGGAAAACGCTCGGCGGCTAGCGCCCGGACGCCGGGGGTTCCGAGCGCTTCGGCGAGGCGAGCCTCGAGCTCGAGCTCGCGGGCGCGCGCCGCGTGCAGGGCGCCGAACGGCCCGAGCTCCTCGCTGATGGCCGAAAGCCGGGCGAGCGACCGGCGCGTTTCGCCGAGCAATGCCGGTGCACCCTGCACACCGCGCAGGGTGATACGCGTCGCCCTCGTGAATTCCCGCACCAGGCGCGCGATCTCGAGGCCGACATCCGGCGGCGCCGCGCGACCGACCAAACGCACCTCGTTTTCGATGCGAGCGAGCGCGCGCGCGACCGCATCGAGCGTCGAGGAAGGGCGATCCAGGTTGGGCACAGGTGACGAGGGCGTAGGATAGCTACCTACCTCGCAGTCGCCCACCGGGGAGCAGCGAGTGGTGGGAGTGGAAGAATCTCGCCGGCCGCCCGGGGCGGAAAGTGTGAGATTCTGAAAGAGCACTTCGTGGAGGCCGAACGACAACGAGACCGGCAGACGGCGCAGGGCGTTCTCGGCGCGGCGCCCGCCGAGTCGCAACCAACCCGCATCGGCCCCTACGACATCGTCGGACTCCTCGGAGAAGGCGGCGTCGGCGTCGTCTACCGCGCGCGCCATCAGACCACGGGCCAGAGCGTTGCGCTGAAGACGGTACGCGTCCGGGCAACCGCGCACCTTTCGAGCGTCAGGCGCGAGATCCTCGCGTTGCATCGGCTCAAGCACCCGGGCATCGTGCGGTTCTGCGACGGGGGCGTGTTCGAGGGCCGGCCTTGGTACGCGATGGAGCTGCTCGACGGCTGCACGTTGCTGCAAACAATCGGCGGTAGCCAAGCCGACTACTCGACGATCCCGTCGCTCGCCTACGCCTCGCCGCCGCGCTCCGAACGACGGAGCTCCCCTCCACCGCGCCTGCAGCGTCCCGCGGCCGGCGGTCACCTCGAGGAGCTGCTCACGCTGTTTCGTCTGCTATGCGCGCCGCTCGCCTACCTGCACGGCGAGGGCATCGTCCATCGCGACATCAAGCCGTCGAACGTGTTCATTCGTCCCGACGGAACACCGGTGCTGATGGACTTCGGCTTGGTGGGGCGCTGGCGGGGCGCGCTCGGGCGGGAGATCCTCGAGGACACGCAGACGTTCGGCGGCACCTTGGTCTACATGGCGCCCGAGCAGATCCGCGGCGAGCTCGGCGATGCCCGCAGCGACCTCTACGCGCTCGGCTGCACCCTGTACGAGGCCTTGACGGGCATGGTTCCGTTCGAAGATTTCGGCTCGAGCGGGCTCGGCGTGCGCGAGGTCGGCCCCGTGCCACCCTCGGAGATCGTCGCCGGGATACCGAGCGGCCTCGACGAGCTCGTCCTGCAGCTGCTCGAGAAGGATCCGCGGGATCGCATCGGACACGCCGACGACGTCGCGCAAGCGTTGGCAGCGCTCGGCGCCCGCGATTGGCCGCGCGAAGGTTTGCCGCGCGGCCGGGCTTACTTGTACCAGCCGCGGCTCGTCGGACGCGTGGAGGCGCTCCGCACGATGCTCGAGGGCGTCGACTCGTCGCGCAAGCTCGGCGGGCTGCTGTTGCTCGGCGGCGAGAGCGGCATCGGCAAGACCTCGCTCGCGGCGGAAGTGGCGCGCCTCGCCTACCAACGCGAGTACGAGGTCGTCACGAGCGAGTGTCGAGCGGTGGAGCCCGGGCGCGCCGAGCGCAGCTCGCCGTTGGCGGCGTTTCGACCGCTCCTGCGGCACATCGTCGAGCATTGCCTGGTCGGAGGCGCGGCCGTCGTCGACCGCGTCGTGGGGCCTTGGCACCGCGTGCTCGCGGGGATCGAGCCCGCGTTCCTGCAGCTCTCCCCCACGCGTGAGGCGGTGGATCCCGCCGGACTGCCCGTGCAAGCGGCGCTCGAGCGCATGCTCGGCGCGCTCTCGGAGACGATCCTGGCCTTCGCGCGCGAGAGCAACGCGCTCCTGCTCGTGATCGACGACCTGCAGTGGGCCGACGGGCTATCGCTCGCTCTGCTCGCGCGCATCGGCACCGTCGAGACCGAGCAAGCGGCGGGCCGCCTCGTGCTGCTCGGCACCTACCGCACGGAGGAAGCAGGCGCCTGGTTGCTCTCGCTGCTCGAGCTGCCGCGCACGCTGCACGTCGAGCTCGACCGCCTGGGCCCGAGCGACGTCGGCAAGATGGTCGCGGACATGCTCGGCGTCGTGGACGCGCCGGCGGACCTCGCGCGCTTCGTCGCGGAAGAATCGGAGGGTAACCCCTTCTTCGTGGGCGAATACCTGCGGACGGCGCTCGACGCGGGTCTTCTCTGCCGCGACGCCGAGGGGCGCTGGCACAAGGACGATCGGAGCCCGAAGGCGGCGCTGTCGTTGCCGAACACGGTGCGCGCGTTGGTCGAGCGGCGCCTCGGCGTGCTGTCCGACGGCGGGCGAAGGCTCGTGGAGGTCGCGGCCGTGATCGGGCACGACATCGAGCCCGAGCTCTTGCTCTCGCTCGGCGAGCAGCGGTTCACCTTCTCCGCCCCGAGCGAGCGCGACCTCCTCGCGCAGCTCGGCGATTTGAACGCGCGACACGTGCTCGTCGAGACCACGCGCGAAACGCTCGCCTTCTCGCACGACACCCTGCGCAGGGTCGCCTACGAACGCATCGCCCCCGACGAGCGCCGCGCGCTGCACGGCCTCGTCGCCGAAGCCCTCGAGACGCGAAGCTCGCGCTTCGGCCAACCCGAGCGCGCTCCGCTCCTCGCGTACCATTACGAACAAGCGGGCGATGCCCAGCGCGCGCTCGACTACCTCGAGCGCGCGGGCCTCGACGCGCTCTCTCACTCGGCGGGCAAGGAAGCAGCGAGCTTCTTCCGCGAGGCGCTCCGGCTCGATGCGGAGGCAGGCCTCGGGGCTCCGGCGCTCCGGCGCGCCCGCTGGGAGAGCCACGCCGGCAATGCGCTGCAGGCGGTCGGCGATCTCGAAGCCGGTAAACGCCACCTCGAGCGAGCTGCCGCCCTGTTCGGCAGCAAGCGTTCACGGTCGCCGGCGGGGCTCGTGCTCGACATCACCCGTGAGCTCGTGACGCAGCTCGCCCATCGCGTGCGCGCACCGAAGCCGCCGCCCGCTGCACAGAGCCTCGAGCTCCTCGACGCCGCGCGCACGCACGACCACCTGCTGCAGATCCACTACTACGAGGCGGCAGCGCTGCCCCTCGCTCACGCTTCGCTCCGCACGTTGAACCTGGCGGAGCGCGCGGGGCCGTCGCCGGAGCTGGCGAGCGCCTACGCCAACGCTTTCGCCGCGCTCGCGCTCAGTCCGGCGATGCGCCGGTTCGCTTCCCACTATCTCCATCGAGCCGAGGAGACGCTCGCCGCCGCGCCCGACGCCGCCGTCGAGTCGTACCTCTTGCTCTTGAAGGGGCTCGACCTCGCCAACCAAGGGCGCTTTCGCGAGGGTGAGCCCGTGCTGCGCGAGGTCGTCGCGATCGCCGAGCGGCTCGGCTATCGGCGACGCTGGGAGGAAGCGGTCAGCATCCTCGCCTACAATCACGGCATGCGCGGGCTCACGCGCGAGGCGCTCGACCAGGCAGAGAGCGTCTACCGCTCGTCCTTGCGCGGCGACCCGCAGACCCGCTGCTGGAGTCTCATCGAACGCGCCCGCGGCAAGCTCGCCCTCTCCGACGTCGAGGAGGCGTGCCGCGACCTCGATACCGCGGCGGCTCTCGCGGAGGGACTCGGGCGCGACGAGCGCGTCTGGGTCGCGGGCCTTCAGGCACTGGCCGAGCTCGAGGCCGGCGACGCGCCGCGAGCGGCGGTGCTCGCGGATCGAACGCTCGTCGCGATCGGCCGGCGGGTTCCGCTCGTGAGCGCCGCGGGCGCGGGCCATGCTGCGCTCGCCGAGGCGTGCCTCAAGCTCGCCGAGCGGGCAGAAGCGAGCGCGCGGGCCGAACGCTTGTCCATCGCCGACAGAGCGTGTCGTTCGCTGCGTCGCTTCGCCCTCACCTTCCCGCTCATGGCGGCGCACGCCGATTTTGCGGAGGCCGAGCTCCTGCGTCTCCGCGGAAAAGCTGCACGCGCGCGTTCCTTCTTCGCGCGCGCCGTGGAGAGCGCGGAGCGCGCCGACATCGGCCCGCTCGCGAGCCGGGCGCGAGCGCAAGCGTTGCTCGTCGTTTCGTGACGAGCGACCACGTTCGACGCTTCTGCCTGCACGGTGATTTTTTTGGAGCGCCGCATCACGAAGAAGCGCGCGAGCAACTTCCGGCGATGCGCCGAGCGGTTTCCGAGCGTTGACTCGATCTGCGAAAGAAGTCACTGTTCTTCGGTATGCAGCCTTTGCCTACCCGCTTGCGGGACGTCGCTCTGCCGTCGAGTCTCTTCACGATGATCTTCGTGGCTAGCGCGTGCTCGGAGGCGCCCAACGGCATCGTCGACGACACCAGCGGCACGAGCGGCTCGAGCAGCAGCGGCACGAGTGGATCCTCGTCTTCGAAGGGCGGCACTGGAACCGGTGCCACAGGCGGAGCCAGCGCGAGCGGCGGCAGCAGCACGGGTGCCAAGGGCGGCTCGAGCAGCGGCGGTAGCAGCACCGGCGGTACCGGCACGGGCGGCAGCAGCACCGGCGGTACGGGGATGAGCGCCAACGGCGGCAGGGGGATGACGAGCGGCGCGACCGGCGGCTCGAGCGGCGACGGCGGCATGGGCGCCGTCGGTGCCGCGCCTCCGATGGACGATCCGAGCTGCGCCGACTTCCCCGCGCAGAACGAGCGCGCAACGTACGTTCAAGAAAATCATCCGGACGAGACCAAGCGGTTCTCCGGCATGTCCACTGCCGACAAGCTCACCATCATGAGCGGGCCCTCGAGCTGTCCGAGCTTTGCCTGCTTCGATGCGCTCGGCTTGTCGAGCCAGAACATCCCGGACTTCCGCATGCGCGACGGACCGCGCGGCATTCGCGGCAACGCCGCTCAGAACGAGAGCACGCCGACGACGGCCTTCGCGGTCGCGGAGGCGCGCGCCGCGAGCTTCGACACCGACCTCGAGTACCGAATCGGCCAGGCGATGGCGGAGGAGATGCGCGGCCTCAGGCGCGATCTCTTGCTCGCCCCGACCATCAACACCCTCAGAAATCCACGCTGGGCGCGCGCCCAGGAAACGTACGGCGAGGATCCGGTCCTCGTCGGCGAGCTCGGCGCCGCCTTCACCAAAGGCATGCAGGACGGACCCGCCGAGGGTCAGGGCATGCCCGCCTGCCCCAAGCACTTCGTCGGCAACGACACGGACGAGAATCGCGGCGGCGGCAACACGCCCGGCGCCGTCAACGTCGTCTACCCCGACGAGCAGACGCTGCGAGAGAACTACACGCGCCCCTTCGAGATCGTCGTCGAGAAGGCGGACCCGGCGTGCATCATGGCCGCCTACAACAAGGTGAACGGCACGCTGAGTAGCGAGAACCAGCACCTCCTGACGGACATCCTGCGCACCGATTGGAAGTGGAAGGGCTTTACGGTCACCGATTGGTGGGCCACGGGCGACGGCCCCGGCAATGGACACGGTCCGGCTTCGCTCGCGTCGGGACTCGACTGTGAGATGCCGACGAACGAAGCCTTCGCCGGTCTCGGCGGCGCGCAAGCCGACGGCATCAACGTCGCCGCCAAGCGCATCCTCGACGCGCGCGCGAGCTTCGGCCAGCTCTCGGACGCGTACATCGCGCTGCACAACGGCAATCAGGACACGAGCTCGATCGGCAAGCACGCAGACCTGGCGCGCGAGAGCGAGGAAAAAGGCGCGATTCTGCTGAAGAACGACGGCATCTTGCCGCTCGGCAAGAAGATCGGCGCGCTCGGTAGCGACACGATCACGTCCATCGTCGTGCTCGGCCCCGACGTGAACGTGCCAGCCGCCGACACGAGCTCGGGCGCGCACGGCCTCGGCGATCGTGGCAGCAGCAACAACTTTCCGCCCCACGCCGTGTCTTTCCTCAAGGGCTTGCAGGACAACGCGCCGCCGGGCGTGACCGTCACCTCGAGCGGCAATCCCGGCGACGCCGCCGGCAAGGACATCGTGATCATCCCGGTCACGATGGCGCACGAGGACGAGGGCGAGGCGTACAGCGGCGGCGGCGACCGCGACAACCTGACGATCGCCGGTCCACACCCCGTGCACTGGAGCACGAAGCCGAGCGACTTCATCAACCAGGCACACGACGCGAACCCAAACGTGATCGTGCTGCTCGCCGTGGGCAGCGCCATCATCGACTCGGGTTGGATGGAGAACACGCGCGCCATCGTCCAGCCGTTTTATCCGGGGCAGGAAGGCGGCACGGCCGTCGCGAACCTGCTCTACGGAAACCTGAATTTTTCAGGCAAATTGCCCTTCACCGTCGGCACGTCGGAGGACCAGTACCCGACGTTCGGCAACGCCGGCTCGAGCCTCACCGTCGACTACCTGCACGGCTACCGCCGCTTCGAGGCGAATGGCGACACGCCACAATGGTGGTTCGGCTTCGGCATGAGCTACACGACGTACGAGTACTCCGACCTCAAGGTCCTCTGCACCGGCGTCGCCCAGGGCGGCCGGCTGAACGCCGAGGTCACGGTCAAGAACACCGGCACGATGGCCGGCGACGAGGTCGTTCAGGGTTACGTGAGCTTCCCGGCACGCAGCCCGAATCGCCACCCGCCGAAGGAGCTCAAGTGGTTCGCGCGCGTGCACGTCGAGCCCGGCGACTCGGTGGTCGTGCCGATTTACGTTCCGGCCCGCGACCTTCGCTATTACGACGACAAGGCGAAGGGCTGGGCGTTCGAGCCCGGCGCGTACAAGCTGCTCGTCGGACCGAGCGCCGATCCCGCGACGCTCGCGTCCGCGGATTTCACGCTCAACTGAGACAAGCCTGCTGCTACCGTCCGCAAGCTACGGCGCCCCCCCGAACCGTGAGGTATTCGTGAATCGCTGGATCTCGTTCAGGCCGCTCCCTGTGTTGCCGGCCGCTCTGCTTGCGCTCCTTTCCGCGTCGCCGAGCTTTGCCGCCGACGACAAGGTCAAAGACGACAAGCCCGCCGACAAACCGAAGGACGAGAAGCCCGCAGCGCCGGCGGCCGAGCCTGCTCCGACGGCAGCGCCGGCGGCGGACGCCACCGCACCGGCTCCGACGACCGCCAGCGCATCGGTCGACGCGAGTGCCGGGACGAGCGGCGGCGTCACCGCGGTCGCGGAAGCGCCCGAGGTTTCGGACACCGAGGACCCGTCGCCCGCGCACGCGATCGAAACGGCGCCCGGCGCATTTCGTTGCAGCAAGACGCCGCTCGCGGCGGGCGATCACCCCGAGTACAAGGATCGCGAGTGCTACGAGGGGCGGCTCGAGAGCAAGAACGTCTACCTCTACGGCGGGCTCGAGCTCGACGTCGGGTACGCGAAGTACACGTACAAGGACCAACCGCAGGGCCCGTACGAGAACTTCAACGACATACGCGGCCGTTTCGTCGTCGGCCCCATGCTGCACCACGAGTTCGGCGACAGCGGCTACTGGGTGCGCGCGACGGGCCAGATGGTCGGCTGGGTACGCGAGCAAGCGGGGTCGCACTATCAGATCAACGTCGACGACGTGTACGGCCAGTTCGGCGGACGCGCGGGCTCGGGCCACTGGGATCTTCAGGTCGGGCGCTTCATGACCTGGCGCGTCTACCAAAAGGGCCTCGGCTACGACCTCTACACGCTCG
>DASUGE010000133.1:0-3159 GCA_036274215.1 Polyangiaceae bacterium
TTCGTCGATCAGCGCGACAATCGGAAGCGCGTCCGTGAGCTCGTGCGAGGGTTACGGGTACTGAATCTCTTTTCCTACACGTCGAGCTTCGGCGTGGCGGCCGCACTCGGCGGCGCGAGCCGCGTCGTGAGCGTGGACGTCTCGCGCCGGGCGCTCGACGTGGCACGCGAAAATTTTCGCGCGAACGGCCTCGATCCGACGAAGCACGGCTTCGAGCAGTCGGACGCGCTCGAATGGCTCGTCCGCGCCGCGAAACGGAACGAACGCTTCGACCTCGTGGTGCTCGACCCTCCGAGCTTCGCGAGCGACGCGGGCGGGACGGCGTTCAACGTGCGCGAGCACTACGGTCTCGCTGCCGAACGCGCGCTGCGGGTGCTCGCCCCGGGCGGGCGCTTGCTCGCCGTCACGAATCACCGCAAGACCTCCGTCGGCCGGCTGCGGCGCACGCTACGCGAAGCCGCGGAGCGCGCTCGCGTGCGCGTGAAGCAGCTGAAAGACCTTCCGTCCGGCCTCGATTGCCCGTCCGGTCCCGATGGTCCCTCGCCGAGCAAGAGCGTGCTCGTCACGCTCGAACGTTGATGCTCGCTACTTGCCCGCGCACTCGCCGTCGTGGTCGACGCGCACGCCGCGCATCGAGGCGCAGCCGGCGTTCGTGTACGTCGTGCCGTCGCAGCCGCAGACGGGCTCGATGGTGACGCCACAGTCCTCTCCGCCCTGCGAGCCCATGTGCACGCAGCCGCCCGGGCCGGTGCAGCCGTCGCCGATGCAGTACTCCAAGTCTCCGCAGTTCTCGGTCGTCTTGCAGGCGATGCGAGTGCCGGGCGGCGGCGGAACGCAGATGTCTCGATCGGTGTTCGCGTAGCAGCGCCCGACCAGGGCGCAGCAAAAGCTGCCAGAGGGGCACTGCTCGTCCTCACCGCAGACCGTGTACTCGCGCGCGGGGATGCTGCTCGCGCCGGCGCCGCCCTCCGTGCCCGTTTCCCCGCACCCCGTGCCGGGGACCGAGACCACGTTCACGCCGGCGCGACAGGCCGTTTGCGGGTTCAGGTAGGTGTTCCCGTCGCAGCCGCACACGCGGCAGATCTCAGGTGGACTTCCGCTGCAGCTGCCGCAGTTGTCGATCGGCTGGCAGTGGCCGGTGCCCTGACACAGCGAGCCAGAGACCTCGCAGTATTCGTTCTCGCCGCACTGCGCGCTCGAAGCGCAGGCTTTGCGACCCTGAGGGTCGTCGTCGGGATCGGGCGTCTCGCAGAGGCCCGCGTTCGTGCCCGGATTGAAGCATTGGCCCGTTGAAAGGCAGCAGGCGAGCGGCGGATCGCACGGCTGACCGCCGCAGAAAGACGGGCCCGGGGGATCGATGGGCCCGGAGGCGCCGGTTCCGCCGAGCGCGCCTTGCCCTCCCGCCGAAGCTCCGCCCGCGCTGATTCCGGCTGAAGCGCCTGCCGCGCCGGTGCCTGCCGACGTTCCACCGTTCGCGCCGGAGCTCGTCCCACTCGACGTTCCACCCGCACCACCCTTGCCCCCGTCATGCCCGTCGGACTCGCCGTGCGTTTCCGACGAACCGCCACAGGCCACGGCGACGACGACGAAGCCAGCCATCAGCGAAAAAACCGACCCCGATGCTCCCGACCGAACCATGTCGGTATTTTACCACAACTAGAAATGCGCCTCGTTCCCCGTGCTACGCAGCGCGTCGTGAGCAAGAAGAACCCCTACGCGAGCCCCGACGCGCACACGCGCGCGGCGAAGGCGCGCGGCTACCCGGCGCGCAGCGTCTTCAAGCTCGAGGAGATCGACCGGCGCGTGCGACTACTGACGCGCGGCCAGCACGTGCTCGATCTCGGGGCGGCGCCCGGCTCGTGGTCGCTCTACGCGAGCGAACGCGTCGGAGCGATCGGGCGCGTGCTCGCCGTCGATCGCACGCCCATTCTCCAGGAATTCGCGACGAACGTGACCGTCATCAAGGGCGACGCGCTCTCGCTCGAAAACGAAGCGCTCGCGCAGTTCGCTCCGTACGACGTCGTCCTGAGCGACATGGCGCCGAGCACCTCCGGCGCCAAGGCGAGCGACCAGGCGCGGAGCTTCGAGCTTTTCATGCGAGCCCTCGACGTTGCGAAGGCGCTCGGTCGCCCAGGGTCGCACTTCGTCGGCAAGCTCTTCATGAGCGGCGATTTTCAGGAAGCGCGAAAAGCCCTCGGCGACACCTACGCGCGCTCCCAGGTGATTCGCCCGGACGCAACTCGCAGCCGCAGCCCCGAAGTGTTTCTCGTGGGGCTCGAGCGGCGCTAGATTTCTTGACGAGCTTTCTCGTGGCGCCTGCGGCGACCCCCGCTAGCGCTCGTCCGGCCCGATGTCGGGCGGCGTGCCGGTGCGAGCGGCTCCGTCCATGTCGTACGCGGGTGCGCCCGTCGTCGTACCGGCGTCGATGCACATCGAGCCGGCGAGCAGGTGGAGATCGGTCGGGTACGACGTAAATTGCGGATCCACCGAGCGCGTCGCCGTGGCCGTCGTGCCGGCGAGGGCGTCGATGCCAGCGGCGGTCGTCACCGCCGTCGTCGCTTCGTCGAAGTAGAGCGCTGTCGGCGTCGTTGCGGGGTCGAAGTCGTTGTTCGCGAGCTCGCGCGGATCGGCGGAGGCGACGAGCTCCTCGAAGCCGTAGCGAGTCGCGCAGGTGCCGGCGCGGAAAATGTTGTTGCGGAAAAGGCCGTTCGGCACCGTCGGCGGCATGCTCGTCGCGCCGAGCGCGACGGCCCGGCTCGTGCACGTCGCTCCGGTGCTCGCCTGACCCCCGCCGTCGAAGAAGTTCGAGTGCACGTCGAGCTCACGAAGCCCCGTGCTCGTGAGAGCTCGGAGGCCGGTGCTCTGCCCGGGCGTGGTGGTCGCCGACCCGCAGTCTTGCTGCGTGAAGCCGAAAACACGGTTGTTCTGGAGGCGCGCCCAGGCGTCCTCGGAGTACACGCCGACCGCGGTCGGCGAGCAGCCCCCGCGCACTGTGTTTCGGTCGACGAGCGCGCCCGTCTGCTGAAGCCACACGCCGGTCGCTTGGGTACCGCCGCGACCCGTAATGACGTTGCCGGCGACACGCACGCAGCTTCCGTTCTCGCAACGCACGCCCGTGGCGGCGTTCGGGAAGCCGGCTTCCGACCCTCGGATGTCGAG
>DASUGE010000134.1:0-11315 GCA_036274215.1 Polyangiaceae bacterium
GAAGCCCTGGAGCTTCGCCGGGAGATCGCGCGGCTCGATCACTTCGCCGCCGCTCAGGAGGACGGCGCGCTCGATGGTGTTTTCGAGCTCACGCACGTTGCCGGGCCAGCCGTACGAGCAGAGCATCTCCGCCGCTTGACGCGAGATCTTGGTCACGCGGTCGCGGCCGGCGCGAGCGCGGGCACGCTCCAGAAAGTAGCCGGCGAGCATCGGAATGTCCTCGGCGCGGTCACGCAGGGGCGGCGCGGCGAGGTGGATGACGTTGAGCCGGTAGTAGAGGTCGTCGCGGAACGTGCCGTTGCGAGAGGCCTCTTCGAGGTCGATGTTCGTGGCCGCGACGATGCGGACGTCGGCCGTATGGGTACGCGTGTCGCCCACGGGGGAGTACTCGCGCGCCTGCAGGATGCGCAGGAGCTTCACCTGCAGCGCGAGCGGAAGCTCGCCGATCTCGTCGAGGAAGAGCGTGCCGCCCTCCGCCTGCGCGATGCGACCCTGCTTGTTCGCGACCGCGCCCGTGAACGCACCGCGCGTGTGCCCGAAGAGCTCGCTCTCGAGGAGCGCTTCCGGGATGGCGCCGCAGTTGACCGCGACGAAGGGCTTGTGTCGGCGGGGGCTCGCGCCGTGGACCGCGCGGGCGAGGAGCTCCTTGCCCGTCCCGCTTTCGCCGGTGATGAGCACCGTGCAGCTCGTGTCGGCCACGCGGTCGATGACCTTGTACAGGTCCACGAGCACGTCCGCGCCCCCGACCACGCCGTCCATGCTCGTCGGCCGGCCGTCCGCTTCGGGAATTTCCGCCATCGGGAACACCGACTTGAAGCGGCTCACGATCGCGTGAGTCCCGGTCTTTTCCTCCTCCGCCGAGAGCGGGGCGCTGGCGTCGACCGTTGGAGCGAAGGGTGCGGTGTTCGAGGTCATGCGGCGTACGAGAACGGGTGGGTTGGCCTGGGCTTAAGACTAAAACGGCAATTTTTTGACGATAAGTGTGTCAGCCGCGCCATTCTCAAGTCGGGGCTTTGACGCTGTTCCAGCACGAGACACGCCACTTCGTGACGTCATCGCTGCAAGCTCGCTGGCACGAGGCGTGCTTTGCGTACGCCTCGTGTCGTCCGTCTTCACCTCAGTCGACCCGCTGCGCGCTGCGCTCGACTACCACCTCGACCGGCAGAACGTGCTCGCGTCGAACGTGGCGCACGTCGACACACCCGGCTACCGCCCGAACGATCTCGAGCGCGTAGACCAGACGGGCTTCACCGCGGCGCTCGGGCTCGCGATGGCGCGCACGAACGAGGCCCACTTGCCCGGCGGCGCTCTCGACGCGACGCCGAACGGCCGCGTCTTCCAGGATCTCAGCGCGGGCGTGGGCAACGACGGTAACTACGTCTCGCTCGATCGGGAGGCTGCGAAGCTCGCGGCCAACCAGCTTCGCTATGACACGGTCTCGGCCATCGTTTCGGCCGAGCTTCGCCAGCTGAGCTTTGCGGCCAGCGACGGAAAGGGATGATGAACCATGTTGGGCGTCTTTAGCGCACTCGAAATCTCGGCCTCCGGTCTCGGCGCCGAACGCGTTCGCATGAACACGATCGCGTCGAACCTAGCGAATGCGCACACGACGCGCACGGCCGAAGGCGGCCCGTACAAGCGCCTCGACCCCGTGTTCGAAGCCGTGGGTCTGTCGCCCGGCGGCGAGCTTTACAGCGGCGAAAACGGCGTCGCGCTCGTGAACGTCCAGCGCATTCAGGCCGACAATCGCCCCGGAACGATGGTGTACGAGCCCGGCAATCCCGACGCGAACGCGCAAGGCTACGTCGAATACCCGAACGTCAACGCCGTCGAGGAAATGGTCAACATGATCACGGCCTCGCGCGCCTACGAGGCCGGCGTCACCTCGATCGACAGCGTGAAGCAGATGGCGCGCTCCGCCTTGTCCATCGCCAAGTGAGCTGAATGAGCCCTCTCGACGCCGCGCTGCCGCTCTACGCCCCGCACATCGGGCGCGAGGGCGAGCTCACGCCCGTCCCCGGCATGGGCCCGGGGAAAGAGGCGCCCGGCGTCGGCAGCGTCGATCCGTCGGGCTTCGAGTCGCTCGTCAAGGAAGCGGTCGTCAAAGCCAATCAGCAGATCAATACGGCCGAGCACGCGGGCAAGGAGTTCGCGGCGGGTCGCGTGGACGACATCCACGGCACGATGCTCGAGCTCAGCAAGGCGGACATCGAGCTTCGCTTCGCGGGCAACGTTCGCAACAAAGTCATCGACGCTTTCTACGAGCTCTGGCGGATGCAAATCTGATGAAACGGGGAAATTTCTAGATGCCCGAGCCTCTCCTCAAGCTATGGGCGCAGCTTTCCGGCTTCTGGAAGGGCCTGCCGACGCCGAAGCGCATCGCGCTCATCGTGGCTACCGCCGGCACGCTGCTCCTCGTGGGCGGCGTCGTGCTGCTCGAATCGCACGAGAACTACGCGTATCTCTTCACCGAGCTTTCGACCGAGGACACTGCGGCTGTCGTCGAGAAGCTGAAGGCACAGCAGGTCCCGTATCGGCTCGACGCGGCGGGCACCCGCGTGGAAGTGCCGGAAAGTCGCGTTCACGAGCTCAGGCTCGAGCTCGCGTCGCAGGGTTTGCCGCGTGGCGGCGGCGTCGGCTTCGAAATTTTCGACAAATCCCAGCTTGGCAGCACGGAGTTCGAGCAGCAGGTGAACCTGCGGCGCGCGCTCGAGGGCGAGCTCGGGCGTTCCATCGGCACGTTGCGCGGCGTTCAGGCGGCGCGCGTGCACCTCGTCATGCCCGAGCGGCGCTTGTTCGTCGCGGGGCAGGAGCGGGCCTCGGCCTCCGTCGTGCTGAAGCTCAGGAGCCCGGAAGCGTTCAGTCGCGACGAGATCGCCGGCATCGTGCACCTCGTCGCGAGCGCCGTGCCCGGTTTGAGCCGCGATCGCGTGTCCGTGGTGAGCGCCGACGGCATGACGCTGCACCGTCCGTCGCTTGACGGAGAATCCGCGAGCGGTTCCGCCGACTTGGCCGAGCAGGGCACGCTGATGGGCTCGCAGCTCGAGAATCGGGCGCGCGAGCAGCTCGAGCGCGTCGTGGGCCCGGGCCTGGCCGACGTGCGGGTGAACGTCGCCATCAATCCGGCGACGCGCGAGAAGACGCAAGAGCTCTACAACAAGGACACGACCGCGCTCCGCAGCGAGCACAAGGTCGAGGAAATGACGGGCGCCAATCAGCTGCCCGTTGCGGGCGTTCCGGGCGCGCAGAGCAATTTACCGGACGCCAAGCCGGGCGAGGTCGAGACGACCACGACGGCCGTGGGCTCGGGCGGCGTGTTTCGCCGGACCCAGACCCGCAACTGGGAGGTCGATCGCATGGTCGAGAAGACCTCGACGCCGCCCGGTGAAATTCAGCGGCTGAGCGTCGCCGTCCTCGTCGATCAGAACCAGGTGGTCCGAGGTGGGAAAGCCGTCGGCGTTCCGCGCACCAAGGAGGAGATCGCCGCCCTCGAGGACATCGTCAAGAAGGCGGTTGGTTTTGACACTACCCGTGGCGACTCTCTGACGATCCAGTCGATGGCGTTCCACAAGGACGACCTCGGCGACGCCGGCAAGTACTCCGAGCCCGCCTGGTGGAAGCGGTACGTGCCGTACGCGCTGCTCGCCGCGGTGGTGCTGGTCGCTTTCTTCATGCTTTCCGTGCGCAGCAAGCACGATCGCAAGCTCGCGGCGACGCGACGCGCGGCCGAGCTCAAAGCCGCCCAGCGCGTCAACGCGGTGCTGGCCGGCGGTGCCCCCGGCGCCGTCGCAGCCTTGCCGGGCGCCGAAAACGCGCTTGGATCCGCGCCGGCGCTGCCTGCGGTGGATTTCCGCGCGCAGGCGCTCGAGCTCGCGAGCAAAGATCCCGCGACGGCGAGCCTGGTGCTCAAAGGCTGGCTGGCTGAGGCTCCCAAGGCGACCTGAAGCATCCCCGCCTGAGACGACGGGTGGCTTCTTCGGCACGGGTTTCGCAAGAGCTACTGCGGCTGAACCCGCATGACGCTCAACGGTCCCGAGAAGGCGGTCCTCATGCTCTTGTCGCTCGACGAGGCGGTGGCGACCCCCATCATCGCCGACCTCGCCCCGGCGGAGCTCCGGCGGCTGCGCGAAGTCGCCGCGAACATGAGCTCGGTGCCCACCAACGCGCTCGACCACGTGTACGCGGAGTTCGTCGAACGCACCCAGAAAGCCGTCGCCGTTCCGCGCGGCGGCGTCCGCTACCTGAAGAGCATCGCGACGCGCGCCCTCGGTAGCGCCAAAGCTCACGAGATCTTCGTCGATGCCCCGCAGACGGCGATGCAGCGCCTCGCGACGGCGGACCCCACGGCGCTTGCCGGCTTGCTCGAGAGCGAGCACCCGCAGCTCGCCGCGGCCATTCTTTCGCAGCTCGACCCCGCCAAGGCCGCCAAAACGGTGGACGCGCTGCCCGACGCCGTACGCCCTCTCGTGCTCGCTCGGCTCGGCTCGATGACCGAGGTTCCCACCGAGCTTCTCGAGGAAGCCGCGACGGCGCTCGGCGCCGAGCTCCCCTCCGGTCAGAGCGACGCGGCGGTGGCTGTCGACGGCCTCGCTTACACGGCGCAGATCGTTCGCAAGCTCGGCCGCAAGAAGGGCGCCGAGCTACTCGAGAAGATGGAGGGCGAGAACGAGGCTCTCGCGCGCGCGATTCGCGGAGCCCTGTATACGTTCGAGGATCTCCTCGCCGTGGACCCGAAGGGCATGCGGCTCCTGCTCGAGTCGGTGCCCGTCGAACGCCTGACGCTCGCGCTCAAGGCCGCGTCCGACGCCATGGCGAGCCACGTGTTCGGCAGCATGTCGAAGCGCGCCGCGGACCGCATCAGGGAGGACATGGAGGCGCTCGGCAGCGCGCGCCTCGCCGACGTAGAGGCGGCGCAGAAGGAGATCCTCGAGGTAGCGCTGCGGCTCGACGCCGAGGGGCAGATTTCCTTGGAGACCGAGGGTGGCTGACAGCCGGCACCCCGCGGCCCGGCGCGCCCAGTTCACCGATGTGAGCCCCGAGCGGCCGCTGAAGAAGCCGCGCTGGCTCTCGCCCCGCGAATCGACGCTGCCGCCCCCGCCGGCGCCCGCTCCGAGCGAGCCGCGCCATTCGCGTCCCGAATCGCCGAGCCTCCGCCCCGCGGCGATCCCGAAAGAGTTCGTGCAGGCGATGAAGAAAGAGCTGCGCGTGATGCCGACGGCGCCGCCAGCACCGCACGAAGTCGCCCGCGGCCTCGCCGAGACGGCCACGCTCGCCGACCAGATGGCGCGCGTCCTTCGCCCGTCGGAGCTCCCGCCGCCTCCCGAGCCCAAGGCGGACCCCGGGCTCGAGCGCGCCTTCCAGAGCGCCGTCGAAGAGATGGCGCTCGCGCGCACGCGTATCCTCGAAGCGGCCGGCAGCCAGCTCGCGTCCCTCGCCGTGGTGATTGCCCGGCGCGTGATCGCTCGCGAGCTCTCACTCGCCCCGGAGATCCTCGAGGACCTCGTGCGCGAGGGACTCGAAGCGCTCGCCGAGCAGCACAAGGTCCGCGTGCGCGTCGGTCGCGGCTTCGTCAACGCCGTCGACGGCCTCGAGCGCAACCTCGGCCAGCGCGGGAGCGAATTCCGCGTGTTCGTCGAAGACTCACTCGACGACTACGCGTGCGTGGTCGAGACGGAGCTCGGCCAAGTGGACGAGTCCGTGGAGAAGCGCCTGGAGAAGCTGCTTGAAGCGCTCAAGCCGGATTCAGAGACTCCTTAGGAGGATTTTGTGTTTAGCGGGATGCTGCGTGACAGGTTTGGCGCCGGTAGCGCCGCGAAGACTAGTTCCACCGGCCTCGCCGGCTTGTCGTGCGGGTCGTTCCGCGCTCGCGCCCTGTTGATCAGTTCTTCCAGGACTCCTGAGTCTTCTCGGGCAGGCTTGCGCCTGCCGAGCGCTGTAACGGCTAGCGGATGCTTCTTGATTTCGGAGAGCACCGTGGCGCCTTCGAGGCGCGGGTCTTGCTTGGGAGTGTGAGTACACATGCTCGATCAGCTCCTCGAACGCTGTGAGAAAGCTCCTGTGCACGTGCCGTACGGCACGGTGCTCGATGTCGTGGGGTTGATCGTCGAGATCGGCGGGCTGCGCGCAGCCGTCGGCGAGACCTTGTCCGTCCAGTCGGGACCGGGGCACACGCTGGATGTCGAAGTCGTCGGTTTTCGCGGCGGGCGGCTGCTGGCAACGCCGCTCGGGCCGCTCGCGGGTGTGCGGCCGGGGGCGAAGGTGGCGCGGCGGCACAAAGGGCCGACGATTCCGGTGTCGGATGCGCTGCTCGGGCGCGTCGTCGATTCGTTCGGGCGGCCCATCGACGGCGGGCCCGGCATCATGGCTGCGAGGTCGCGTACGGTGCACGCGGCGCCGCCGTCGCCGTTCGGGCGCCGGCCGATCGACACGCGGCTCGCGACGGGTGTGCGCGTCATCGACGGCCTGCTGCCGCTCGGGATCGGGCAGCGCATGGGTATCTTCGCGGGCGCCGGCGTCGGCAAGAGCACGCTGCTCGGCATGGTGTGCCGCGCCTCGCAGGCGGACGTGAACGTCGTCGGCCTGATCGGCGAGCGCGGTCGCGAGCTCAACGACTTCGTCCGTAACGCGCTCGGTGCCGAAGGGCTCGCGCGCTCGGTGGTCGTCACCGCGACGAGCGATCAGCCGCCGCTCGTGCGTGCGCGCGGCGCCGAAGCCGCGACGGCCATTGCCGAGCACTTCCGCGACCAGGGCAAGAGCGTGCTGCTCGTGATGGACTCCGTGACGCGCTACGCCATGGCTCTGCGCGAAGCGGCGCTCGCGGCGGGCGAACCACCCGCAACGAAAGGCTACCCGCCGAGCGTCTTCGCGGCGCTGCCGCGGCTGCTCGAGCGCGCGGGCACCTCCGCTGGTCCCGGCGTCATCACCGCGCTCTACACGGTGTTCGTCGAAGGCGACGACCTCGGCGATCCGGTGGCGGACGCCGTGCGCGGCGTGCTCGACGGTCACATCGTGCTCTCGCGCGAGCTCGCCGAGGCCGGCCACTTCCCGGCGGTCGACGTGCTGAAGAGCGTGTCGCGTCTCGCGCAGGACATCGCCGGCCCCGTCGATCTCGCGTCGGCCGTCGCGCTCCGCGGCCTGCTCGCCGCGTACCACGACGCCAAGGATCTGATTCAGCTCGGCGCCTACGTCGCGGGCAGCGACCCCCGCGTCGAGGCGGCACGCGCCGCGCTCCCCGAGATCAACGCCTTCCTTCAGCAGCGCCTCGACGATCGCTCGGGCCTGCCGGACACGCTCGTCAGGTTGCACACGCTCGCCAAGAAAGCCGTCGCGCCGCGCGGCCGCTAGTGCAGCGGTGAAGGCACGAGCTCGGACCAAACCTAGATGACCAACAAGCAGAAGCGCATCCAGAAAGTCATCGTGCACCGCGAAAAGGAGCTCGATCAGCGGGTGGTCGAGCTCGGCAAGGCGCGCGCCGAGACCGAGCGCGCCGAAAGCGCCGTCGAGACCGAGCGCCAGAAGCTCGAAAGGGCCGCCGCCGAGCGCGACGCGATGTCCGAGCGCAGCATGAGCGCGCGCGAGTGGCGCGACGCGAACGAATGGCTCGCGAGCCGCGCTCTCTCGCATCACGCCGTAGCGCGCGAGCTCGAGAAGGCGAACGCGGAGCTCGAGCAGTCGCAAACCAACGTGCTGACGGCTCGCCGCGCCCTCAAGGGCGTCGAGCTGGTCGAGGAGCGCCTGAAGACCGAGGAGCGCAAAGCCGAGGAGCGCGCCGACCAGAAGCTCTCCGACGCCTTCGCGCAAAACGCCGTCACACGCGGAAAGGCCAAGCCATGAACCGCTTCGACGGAGTCCGTCTGCTCGGAGCGCCGAGCGAAGAGCGCGAAACCACCGAGCGCACGGAGGAAACCGAGCGTTTGGCCGCTCTTTTCGCGCAGGTCCTGCCGCAAGCCCTGAGCAACCGCCTCGGCCTCGTCGACGAGCCCCGCCGCTCGAGCGAAGCGAGCGAGTCGTCGGAATCCTGGCAGGGCGGTGTCGGCGAATTGACGCAGCCGGCGGGTTTGGCGCCGATGTGTGCAGAAACCGGTGGCACCGAGCCGAGCTCCGACACGCTCACGTTCAGCGTGCGGGCCGGCGACCTGGGCGTGCTGAAATGCCAGGTAAATCGCGGGGAAGACGGTGTGCGTGTGGTCATCGGTGTCGATGGTCGGAGCGCGCTCACGGGAGCGCTCGCCGAGCGTGGAGCGCTCGAGGCAGCGCTCCGGGCGACGGGTCTGACCGTGCAGTCGGTCGCCGTGGTGCCGCTCGCGAAGTTCGGCACGACCCTTGCTCGTGGGGGGGAAGCGCCCGACGAACGTCACGTTCGTCATGTGCACGCCGGTCCTCGCGGTTCCACGCGCATGGCCCGGCGCGTGAAGCTCATCGGTTGAGACGAACATGGCAACCTCCCCAGTCACTGGACCCGGATCGACGAACGCGCTCGACGCCCTGACGAATCAGGGCGGCACGAAGCCGCTCGATCGCACGGCGTTTTTGAAGCTGCTCGTCGAGCAGCTCAAGCACCAGGATCCGCTCAAGCCCCAGGACGACAGCGAGTTCGTTGCCCAGCTCGCGCAGTTCTCGAACCTCGAGCAGTCGATGGGCATCAACTCGCGTCTCGACACGCTCGCGGCTCAGAACGCCGGGCTCGCGAACGCGCAGTCCGTCGCGCTCGTCGGCAGCACCGCGACGGTGCGCGGCAACCTCGTCACCATCGACGGCACGGGCACCGGCACTCCCGTCACGTTCTCGCTCTCGGGCGCCGCCACCGAAACGACGGTCACCATCCGCAACCAGGCCGGCGAAGCCGTCCGCACGTTGCAGCTCGGCGGGCGCCAGGCCGGTCTCGCGCAGATCACCTGGGACGGTCGCAGCGATTCCGGCGACCTCCAGCCCGCCGGCACCTACCAAGTCACGGTCACCGCCAAGAACGAGCTCGGTGCACCCGTCAGCGTCAGCCAAGAAACCACTGGCGCCATCACGGAAGTGTCCTTCGACAAGGGCTACCCCGTGCTCGAGCTCGACAACGGCGTCGCCGTACCAGTCTCCGACCTGTTGAAGGTCGCAGTTCCGAAACCCCCAACCACATCCAAATAAACCAGCAACTCACACAGTGCCCAGAAGGAGGGCTCCATGGTTCTCAGTGCAATGAACTCAGGTGTTTCAGGTCTTCGCGCCGAAAGCGAAGCCATCAGCGTCGTCGGCGACAACATCGCCAACGTCAATACGACCGGCTTCAAAGCCCAGCGGGTCATTTTCCAGGACGTTCTGGGTCACTCCATCCTCGCCGGTACGGCGTCCGCGCTTCCGGGCTCGGGCGTGAAGGTCGGCGACATTCAGCAGCTCTTCACGCAGGGCTCGCTGGCCAACACGGGTGTTGCGACGGATCTCGCCCTCTCCGGTGACGGCTTCTTCACCGTCAAGGGTGCGGTCGACGGCCTCGTGGGTAACTTCTACACCCGCGCCGGCACGTTCAACATCGACAAGGACGGCTTCATGGTCAATCCCCAGGGCCTCCAGGTCCAGGGTTACATGGCCAACCCGGACGGCACCTTCGAAGCGTCGATCTCGTCGCTCAAGGTCCCGACGGCCGCGCTCCCCGCGCACGCCACCGAGAACGCGACGGTCGTCGCGAACCTCGACGCGAGCGAGGCGGTTCCCGCGACCCCCTGGGACGTGACGGACCCCGCCAACACCTCGAACTTCTCGACGACCCTCACGATGTACGACTCGCTCGGCGCGGGCCATACGGTCGACATCTACTTCGAGAAGACCGCCGCTGGCGCGTGGAACTGGCACGGCGTCGCCGACGGTGCCGACGTGGGCGGTACGGCCGGCACCAACACCGAGATTGCGACCGGTACGCTCACCTTCGACAACACCGGCAAGCTCACGGGCGTGACGGGCAACACGGGCGTGGCGGTGACGTTCACGAACGCTGCTGCTCAGACCATCGACTTCAACTTCGGCACGCCGTCCCCGGCGGGCACGGGCCTCGACGGCATCACGCAATTCGCGTCGCCCGAGAACGTCTCGAGCCAGTCGCAAGACGGTTACTCGTCCGGTGACTTCTCCGGCGTCGCGGTCGACGGCCAGGGCGTCGTGACGGGTCTCTACACGAACGGTCAGCAGCTCGCCGTCGGCCAGCTCGCGATCGCCAAGTTCCGCTCCAACGACGGCCTCGGCCGCGCTGGTCAGAACCTGTGGATCGAGACGCGCGACAGCGGCACGGCCGCCTTCGGTACCGCCGGCAGCGGCGGCCGCGGTGCGGTGTCGGCCGGTGCGCTCGAAGGCTCGAACGTCGACCTCGCGGAAGAGTTCGTCGGTCTGATCCAGCACCAGCGCTCCTTCTCTGCCAACTCGAAGACCATCACCACGGCCGACGAGATGCTGCAGGAGCTCATCAACATCAAGCGCTAAGCGCTTGAACGACGCGGAGCCAGGCTCGGAGGGCGTTTTCCATGGAAGCTGAAGAAGGCGAAGAGAGCGTTGCCGAGCCGAAGGCCCCGAAGAAGAGCAGGTTGGGATTAGTTCTGGCCATCGTCGCGATCATCGTGCTGGTGACGGGCGCGGCGGTGGCCGGGACCGTATTCGGTCCCGCCCTGTTCGGACATGCCAAGAAGGGCGAGCAAGCTGCGGAGAAGGACAAGGGCAAAGACAAAGAGAAGGAGAAGATCGGCGAATCGGTCGAGCTCTCCCCGATCATGGTCGATGCCCGCGCAGACGACGGCGCCCTCCATCACTTGAAGGTGGTGTTGGCGATCGAGATCGCCGAGGGGACGACGAAAGACGAGCTCATGCGCTACGTGCCGCGCGGTCGTGAAGCCGCGGTCGGCTACTTGCGTAGCCAAACGTTCGACCACCTGGTCGAGCCGACGCACTACGCCGATGTTCGCGCCGAGCTCAGCAAGCAGTTCACGGAAGCCATCGGGGGCGAACGCGTCGCTCGTGTCCTGGTCACCGACTTCGTCGCGCAGTGACCCATGGAACGAGGACGGCGAGACCCACGACAGCCCGTCAAGCCCTGTGATCTGACGGGACGGGAACGCCACCTGCGCGCCGCGATGAACGCGATGTCGCGCATCGGGCTCAAGTTTTCACGGGCGGGCCGCAAGGCCTTGCCGTTTCTGGTGCGCCGCAGAGCGCGCCTCTTGCCGCAGAGCGTCGCCATCGTCGATGCGCTCTCCACGGCTCAAGACCTCGGACGGGGCGTACGACTCGAGATTGGACTCGAGGAGAAGGGCGGCCCCGGCTGGGGCGAGCTCGTCGTCAACGCCGAG
>DASUGE010000135.1:0-9128 GCA_036274215.1 Polyangiaceae bacterium
GGCGCCTTCGCGGATGTAGATCACGCCGACGTAGAGCTCCTCGCCGTCGCACGCGATGCGGAACGGGTGATTGAGCAGATTCTCGAGCGCGGGGCCGTGGGTCGCCGAGGCTCGAGCAGTCAGATCGAGCGCGAGGCGCGCGGCGGGCTCCGGATCGACGGCCGCCTTTTCGATCTCGGCGTCGCCGATCGAGAGGGCGATGTCGTCCGAGAGCGCGGCGACCTTCTCGACGAGATCGGCGTATTCGGATTGAGGATCGACCGGGTCCGCGAGCACCTCGAGGCGGCACACCGGCACGCCGGGCATGCAGCGAAGGGCCTCGGTGCAGCATACCGGAGCGTCGGGCTTGCAGAGATCGATGCACGGCCCCGCTCCACCGGGATCCGCACCCGCCGCTGACGCCGCGCCGCTCGCGCCGCTGCCGGCGCCGCCGAGCGCGCCGCCGCCTCCGGCCGTTCCCGCGCCGCTCCCGCTCGCACCGCCGGTGGTCATGGCGACGCCGGCGCTCCCACTCAGCGAGGCGCCGCTCGTTCCCGCTGCAAGGTCACCGCCCGTGCCGGTTCCGCCCGTTCCCGCACCGCCGCCCAGCGCCGCTGCTCCCGCCGCGCCGCTGCTCGCCCCGGCGCCGGCACTCGCGCTCGCTCCGGCGACGTTTGCGCCGGCTCCGCTCCGGGCCGCCGTTCCGCTCGAGTCGCTGCCGGGTCGCGACGAGTTGCCCCCGCACGCGCCGACCCAATGGAGCGCGAACGCAACACCGAGGCACGCCGAGCGACGCAGGTTGGTCTTGTTCTCCCGCCACCGGAGCACGACCGGAAAGTTAGCACGACGCGCCACGACGCGCGTTGACAGCGAGCGAGCCGCGTTCGATCGTGTCGCTATGCGCTGGGTGACGCTTCTGGGAGCCGGGTGGGCTTGTTCGACCTTTTCGCTGCTGGCGCGTGCCGACCCGCCACCGCCGGCTCAGGTCGGCTTCCAGATGGCCCTGCGCACCGGCTACGCGGTGCCGCTCGGTAAGGCGGAGGACGACCTCGATATGTCGGATTTTGCTTCCGGCCAGGTCCCGATCTTCGTCGAGGTGGGCGGCAAGCCTATCAAGCACCTGTTCCTCGGCGGCTACATGGGCTTTGGGTTCGGGGGTCCGGCAGGGTTCCTCAAAGAGGCCTGCAACGGACGCTGCTCGGCCGCGTCGTTCCGTCTCGGCATCGAGGGGCAGCTGCACATGCTGCCGGCGGCTTTGGCGAACCCCTGGCTCGGCTACGGGATCGGCCTCGAATCGGTCGCGGTCGGCACGAGCGGAGACGACAGCATCGCGTTCGCGGGCGTGGAGCTGGCGCGTTTCAGCGCCGGCGTGGATTTTCGCCTGACGGAGGTGTTCGGAGTGGGGCCGTTCGTCGATTTTTCGATGGGCAACTACAGCAGCATCTCCCTGGGCGACGTTTCCGTGGACATCCCGCACACCACCCTGCACGAGTGGCTCACGCTCGGCGCGCGTTTCGTCTTCTTCCCCTGAGACGCGCCCAGCACGCGCTACGGCGACGTCTGCTCGCAGACGTACCCGACCATCGCTTCGGAGCACTCGCGATCGCTCCAGTGCCAATCGACGCGCGCGTCGAACGCGCCGCAGTCCTCGTCGAGGCCCCGACTGCTGCCCGGTTGATCCTGACCAAAATCGCTGAAGCGATCCATGTAGGGTCCGCTGCTCGCCTTCGTGACCTCGTAGAACTGTTCCGCGTCGGGGCGGCGGCCCCAAACCCAAACGCCTTCCTTCGTCTGGTCCGTTGCGCCCATCCAGACGACACCGTCGCTCGGAGCCGTGTCGGCGATCCACTCCCGGAGAAACTCGTTCTCGTCGGACGCTTCGATCCACGCGAGGTCGAGGGTGAAGGCGGGCCCCTTCCCCATTTCCGCGCAGCGCATCGCTGCCTGGTCCGCGACGATGGCGTCGTCGGGCAGACACAGCACGTAGGCATGCCCGTCGTACTGCTGGGCGCTGCACGACGCCGGGCACGCGTCGCCCTCGTCGATCTCGTCGTTGCAATCGTTGTCGAGGCCGTCGCAGCGTTCCATCGCCTCGCATTTCATGCTCGAGCCCGAGCTGCCGCCGGTGCCGCTCGCCACCGCTCCGCCCGTACCGGCAGCCGGTGCTCCGCCGCCGCTTTTCCCGCCTGGCCCACTCCGACCACCTCTGCCGGCGGGCTCTTGTCCGGCCTTGCCGCTATCGGTCCCCCCCGTACCGCCCAGGTCTCCCCCGCCGGTACCGTGCCCGGCGTTGGGGTCCACGAAGTACGCGTCGGACAGCGGACATCCGGGCAGCAAGCCGCCGAACAGAACCGCTGCGACGAAGCGAGGCGCCGCGCCGGCGTGCCGCGGCCTCGATCGTCCCGTGTGACCAGGCTGGAAGCGCCGCACCACCGAGCAAATGTAGCACGAATGCTTACGTCTCGCTGGCCGTCTCGTTGACCAGGCGCTTCGCGTCGAGGATCTCGGCGCGGCCGCCGCGCTTCTGCACCTCGCTCACCATGTGCTCCGTGCCGCCCGGACCGTCGCCCTGCTCGCCGTTCCATAGCGCGACGAGCACGACCTTCTCCGCGCCGTGCACGAACGCCGTGTGGAGCGTCCAGAGGTTATTGTGTGCCCAGATATCGAAATGGCGGACGCCGCGGAGCCAGCGCGGCAGCTCCAAGTCGTCCGTCAGCTGGCGCACGGCCTCACCGTGCTTTTTCACGAGCGCGTCGAAGCGACGAACCCAGTCGGGGCCGCCGTCCTGCACCGATTCGCGCACGTATTCCGCGCGCGGCCCGGCGAGCAGCACGGTCGTCGGCACGCCGAGCTCTTCGCACACCTCGTGGAACAAGATGTCGCCGCCGCTGGCGCAGCCCGCGTAGCCGACGGCGGGACCAGCGGCTTCTTGCACGAGCGCGCTGAGCTTGTCGCGAATCATCCGCCGCGCGAGAGCCTCGGCGCGCGCGGGGAAACGTGGCGTCTTGCGGCCCTCGGCATCGAGCCGATGTCCCGAAAAGACGATGACCATCGCCGGGAGGGTGGCCGGCGGGAGCACGCTCGGCTTCTTCGCGATCTGCAGCACGGCCGTGGCGTTCTCCGAGGCGACGCCGAGGCGCGTCAGGATCTCGAGCTGTCGCGCGACGGAGTCGCGTGCTCGCGCGTCGTTCTTCGCGAACTCCACCTCGTACAGCGTCCGCACGTACGAAGGCCGATCCGAAGCCAGACACTCGTAGTCGGCGAGCGCGATCGCGGCCCAGCTGTCGCCCTTGCCCTTGGCTGCATCGATGGAAACGCGCACCGCGGCCTTGAGCTGCTCGTAGAGGCCGAGCGCCGCCTTCAGCCCCGCGCTCGCCGCTTCGTCCGACTCGAAGCTCGCGCTCCACACGTCGGGAAACGCCCGGGCGAGCTCGAGGCGGATTTTCAAGAGCGCGAGCGCGTTGATGCCGGCGTAGTAGCTGTTCAAGTAGCCCCAAAAGCCGTTCCGGTATTCCTCGAAGGAGACGGCGAGGTGTGGGGACTGGAGCGCGCTCTTCCTTCGCCCCTCGGGCTCGGGCAAGAGCAGCCAATCGGCGAGCCAGCGCGACTTCGCGTTGCTGCCGCGGAGCGCGTAGAGCTCGGCCGCAATCTCGGGATGAGCGCCGGGCAGAGCGCGCGCGACCGCTTGGTCGGACTTGTCGAGATCGGGCTTCGCCTGTTTTGCGTAGATGGTCGCGAGCCGGCGGTTCGCGAGCGGGTCGAGCACGTTGCTCTCGCGGATGAACTCCCACGTCTCGCGCGCCGCTTCCCAGGCCTTGCGGTCGAATTGAGCGTCCGCGACACGCCGCAGGCCCGCGCTCGCCCAGGAGATGTCGAGCTCGCGTAGCTCCGTCGCGTAGAGGTCGAGCTCGGCGTCGTGTCGCTTCTTGACGGCGAGCTCCAAGTCCTCGCGAAATTCGAGCGGCACGTTCACGAACAGCTCGCGATCCTGCGGAACGAGGGCGGGCAGGAAGCGAAAAACCGGGCTATCGGCCTCGTTCGCTGCGAGCGTCGCGCGGATCCGCTCCACGAGCGCAGCCTTCGACTTTCCCGGGTGGTCCGCGTCGAAGAGCAGGTAGCGGTCGGTCGCGATGTCGAAGATCGGCCGCTGGCCCTCGAACTTGAACTTGATCAGGACCGTGTGCCGATCCTGCAAGGCGTGCCGAATGCCGAGCTCGTAGAAGACGTTGGCGTTGGCGATCGAGATGTCCGCGATCACGAGCTCGGCCGTCACGAGACGCTCGAACATGTCGCCCTGGATCTCGCCCTGCTGCAGGATCTCCGCGGTCGTGCGGCCGTGGATCCCGAGCTCGTCGAGCGCAGCCGAGATGAGCTCTCGGTCGATGCGCTCGAAATCGACCTTGCGCCCGGGTGCGACCTCTTTCGTTTCGAACGGCCGGACGATGAACGCGCGCCTCATGAAAGCTTCATCCAGCCGTCGCCGAACTGCTGGCGCAGGCGTACGTCTCGCGACGCCACGGCGCGACCGATCCGGCGCAGATTGTCGATTTGAGCGACGGCATCGAGTTGCTGCACGCCTTCCGACGGGATCTCGCCGAGCCCGAGCTCGAGCAGGCCCTTCGTGCTGAGGTCGGCGTTGTAGCGCGCATACAGCATCTGGCGACCTTGGTTCTCGGCCAGCGGCGCGCGCACCACGAGATCACCGAGCTCGCGATCGAGCGGTGCCCCCGCCACGCAGCGCCCGAGCGTGCGGCAAGCCGTGTCCTGCTCGACCATGGCCCCGTACATGAGGGCCGAAGGCAGCCCGGCGAGGTTCGTCACGGCGTTCCGATCGGTGACGATGTCGAGGTCGACGCTCGGCGCTGCACCCGTGCCCACGGACACGAGCAAGAGCTCATTTTCGCCACGCTTCCAGCCGAGCTTGTACTCGGGCAGCGTCGCCATGCGGTAGAGGAGGTGCGCGGGGTTGTTGTAGGGCGTCACGCCGCCGTCGACGAAGACGAACGTCTTGTCCGGGTCCTTGTCGTCCCAAGCGACGACCTCGGGCGGGAAATAGATGGGTGCCGCGGTGCTCGCGCGCACGAGCTTCCACAGCGGGATCTTGAGGTTATTGTCGGGCCGGCGCGGGTCGTTGTACGTCGCGTCCGGGTTGGTGCTGATCGGCCACGGCGAATCGGTCGTCGCGTTGCGCGTCACGACGAGCAGCAGGCAGCGGAGCTTGTCCGAGGAGAGCAGCGTCTGCTGCCCGAACACCTTCGTCAGCTTCTCCGCGAGCGGCTCCGAGCGGTAGAAGCTCTTGAGGCGCCGGAGCAGCCGCTCCTTGGCGAACATGTCGGGGCCCGCTTCCGTGTAGAACGCGCTCAGCTCCTCGACGGACATGCCGCACGCGATCCCCGCGGCGATGATCGCGCCCGTGCTCGTCCCGCCTACGTAGTCAAAATAATCACAAAGGCGGAAGCTCGCACCTTGCCCGAGCTCGACCCGCAGCTGCTGCTCGAGCTCGCGCAGGATCTCGAGCGTGAGGATCCCGCGGATCCCGCCGCCGTCGAGCGCCAAGAGCTTGCGCGGACGCGGCGTCCGATACCGTTCCGCGAGGTGTCCCCAATTCGTGAAGTCGCCCATGGTACTTCCTCCAGTACTTCCGGCGGAGTAACGTACGCTGCCCGCGCCAGCGATAGCGATCTTTTCGATGTCTGGAGCGACTCCGAGGCGCGCTGCCTCGCGCGAGAGGGCGCACCGCGCGCGAAAGGGGCGCTATGCCTCGCGCGCCCGGCGCTTCGAAAGATTCGAAGCGTCGCCCGGAACCTTTTCCTCCCTCCCGCATCAGTTGCTCGAACTGGCAACCGAGCAACGGAGGGCGAGCCATGTCCCATTCAGTCTCACGTTCCACGCGCGCAGTCGTCCATTCACGACTGGGTAGTAGGCTGCGACCGGGCGTCGCGCTCGCGATGTCCGGGGCGCTTTCGCTCTGTGCGTTCAGCGGATGCAGTAGCGATGACGACGACACGACGTCGACCGGTGCGCACGGCGGTACGGGCGCCAAGGGTGGCTCCGGCGGCAAAGGCGGCGCGCGTGGCGGCACCGGAGGAAGCAGCCTCGGCGGCGAGGCCGGCGAAAGTGCTCGGGGCGGCACGAGCGGCAAGGGTGGTAGTGGCGGTAAAGGCGGCGCCGCCGGCAAAGCAGGTGCGGCCAACGCGGGCGACGCCGGCAGCGGCGAGAACGCGGGCGAAACGGGCACCGGCGGCGGGACCGGCGGCACGGGCGGCTCGCAGGGTGGCACCGGCGGCTCGAGCTCCGGCGCAACCGGTGGCGAGGCGGGCGAAGGCGGCGAAACGGGTCAGCTCATCGATCCGACCGTTTACGACGGAAAACACGTGTTTCGCTACGACACCTTCGGCGACGACGTGTTCTGGACCGAAACGTTGCGCATCAACGAGGCCATCCAGGCGGCGCTCGATCCGACGACGGCACTCGGGCTCGGCTTCAAGGTCGATGCCGAAGCCGTGCCAGCCGAAGTACTGGCGAACGCCGATCTCACCGTACCGGCGACGACCGTCGCGCTGATCGGGCTCGACGCCGTCGTCGGCGTGAAGGGAACGGTCGACGCGCAGGGCAACCTCACGCGCGTCGGCATCACCTGCGCGCTGTGTCACTCGAGCGTGGACGACTCCGTCATGCCCGGCATCGGCGTGCGCATCGACGGCCAGGCGAATCGCGATCTCGATCCCGGCGCCATCATCGCCCTTTCGCCCGGGCTCGCCGGCAATCAAGCGGCGCTCGACGTGCTGAACAGCTGGGGCCCCGGCTACTACGACCCGCGCTGGAACCAGGACGGCATCAATCACCCCGTCGTGATTCCGTCGATCTACGGGCTCGCCGGCGTGCCGGTCGAGACGTACACGGGTGACGGCCCCGTCTCGTATTGGAACTCGTACGTCGCCGTCACTCAAATGCACGGGCAAGGCGTCTTCTTCGACCCGCGCATCGACGTGGCCGTGATCTACGACAAGGATCTCGTCACGCCGAAGCTACCGTCTCTCTTCGACTACGAGGTGTCGCTCCTGAAGCCCACCGTTCCCGCGAGCGCCTTCGATGCCGACGCCGCTGCGCGCGGCGCGGCGCTCTTCACGGGCGACGCGCAATGCAGCGCCTGCCACACGGGGCCGACGCTCACCGACGCCGCCACCAAGCTCCACGCCGCCGCAGAGACCGGCATGGAACCTGTCACGGCATCGCGGAGCGCAACGGGGCTCTATCGCACCACGCCGCTACGTGGGCTGCTCGAGAACGCGCCGTACTTCCACGATGGGAGTGCCGCCACGCTCGCGGCCGTCGTGACCCACTACGACACGGCGCTCGCACTCGGGCTCACGACCGAACAGCAATCGGATCTCGTCGAGTACCTGAAATCGCTCTAAGCGGCGGCGAGCGCCGTAACCCTCCGCCGCAGCACATGGAGCGGCCGCCCGCACGCGGCGGGATCGAGAACTTTCGGCCTGCGTCACGGCGTTCCTCCGCGCCGTGACGCAGGGCCGCGTCCCGCAAGTTCTTTTCGATCCACGGGCAACCAACCGTGAGCAATTCCTGCTCGTTGGCTCTCCACTGGAAGAATTTGGTGTGGCTGCGGATCCTTGGCAAAAAAGGGCGTGATCGGCCGTCGTTTTGCGGGAATTCATGTAAAACGACCGGCCTGGCACACACCACGGCCGGCCCGGCTATTCGGCCAGAGGTACTATACCCACATGATTCGCCCCAGTTGCTACGCCCTTACCATTGCATCCCTCGCAGCGGGGCTGCTCGTGCCCGCGCAAGGCTTCGCCGCGTCGCTGAAGCAAGTGACTAGGAGCGACTGGGTCGGGAGCGTGACCCTGCCGAGCTACATGCAGATGTACGTCTACGTGCCGGACAATGTCGCGGCCAAGCCGCCCATCATGATCTCCGCGCACTCGTGCGGCTCGACCGCGACCGGCCAGATGGCGAACATCCCCAAGAGCCAGGCGGCCGCCGACAAGAACGGCTTCATCCTGATCCTTCCCGACAACCCGAACCAGAACTGCTGGGATGTGGGCTCGACGGCGGCACTCAAGCATGACGGCGGCGGCGACACTCAGGGCATCGCGCAGATGGTGAAGTACGCGATCACGAAGTACAACGCCGACCCGGCGCGCGTGTACGTGCAAGGCGGCTCGGGTGGCGCGATGCTGGTTCAGGCGCTCCTCGCCGTTTATCCCGACGTCTTCAGGGCGGGCATGGCGCGCGCAGGCGTCCCCGCGGGATGCTGGGCGGACGGCTACGACCCCGGCCAGCAGTGGAGCAACAACTGCGCGGCCGGCAACACCACCAAGACCGCGCAGCAGTGGGGCGATCTCGTTCGCGCCATGTACCCAGGCTATACGGGCCATCGCCCTCGCCTGCAGACCATGCAGGGCACGGCCGACACGACCGTCAACTACAAGAACACGGCCGAGGCCATCAAGGAATGGACGAACGTGCTCGGCCTGAGCACCGAGCCCACGACGACCGACAAGGGCTACAAGGCCGCCAGCGCCACGTACGATCGCCAATTCTGGGCGAACGCCTGCGGGTACAACGTCTTGGAGGTCTGGTCATCCCCCGGCGGCACGCACTCGATGCCGTACGAGGAGGACGACATGCTCAAGTTCTTCGGCCTCGACAAAGCCGGTGGCACCGATCCCGAGCCCGACTGCAACGGCATGGGCGGCGCACCCTCCACGGGCGGCATGGGTGGTGTGAGCGGCACGGGTCCGAGCGCCGGCGCGCCCAGCACGGGCGGCATGGGCGGCATGATGATGCCCGCGGGCGGCGCGCCCAGCGCGGGCGGCATGGGCGGCATGATGATGACCGCGGCCGGGAGCGGCGGCACCGTCGCCACGGGCGGCGGTGGCAGCGGCGCTACCGCCGGTACCGGCGCGCCCGCCAACGGAGGCACTTCGATGATGGGAACGGCGGGAACCGGTGGTGCTTCGAGCGGCACCGGTGGCTCGATGACGGGCGCTGCGGGCACCGTTTCGAAGGGCGGTGGCGCTGGCACGAGCACGGGCGCCGCCGGCACGTCGGCAGGCGGCGATTCGGGCGAGCCGGACCCCGCGGGCTGCGGCTGTGCCGTGGGCGACTCCAAGCACCGGCAC
>DASUGE010000136.1:0-9296 GCA_036274215.1 Polyangiaceae bacterium
TGCCGAGCGCGCGCCAGGACGAGTACCCCCGCGAGAGCTGCCGGTACCGCGCTGAAGGCCCGCGCAGCGGAAACGGCGTCGAGCAAGGTCACGAGCACGAGCAGGCTCGCGGCCGCGCGATCGTAACGAGGTGTCTCGGCAATGTCCGTCGCTCCCGTCGCATTCCGCGTGAACGACGGCACGATGCGACCGGTCATCACCACCATTCCGATACTGACGAGGTCGATCCCGAACGACCGAACAGCCCAGAACTCGCCGTGCAGGAGCCCGAGCCGATTGGCATGAGAGATCGCGACGGCGAGCGTGAGCCCACCGAGCAACCCCACGAACCCATAGTTTCTGCGATTGCGTGAGCGAACGATGGGCGCTGCGCACGCCAAGAGTAGCCCGACGAAAAACGCGACGTCGACGACGGCCGCGCCGCGCTCCGCCCCCGGGACGAATGGAAGCACGCGCGCGAGCAACCACATCCCGAACAGCGCGCCCAGACGCCATCCGTCGACGGTTCCCTGACCCGTCCAGCGGCGAATGGCGGTGAGCAAGAATCCGGCGAAGACGGCGCCCGTGAAGCCGAACACCATCTCATGCGCGTGCCAGTCGAGCGGGTTCGCCGGGGGACGCCACGGAGCGTTACCGAGCAGCGTCGCTACCCAGAACGGCACACCGAATGCCGCGAAGAGTGACGCGCCGAGAAAGAACGGACGAAAACCGGACGCAAAGAACGCGCTATGCGAGGTCGGGACCACGCGCGGCTCGAGAGTGAGAAGCTGCACGACGATTTGCTCCAAATCTGCCCGGCGAAGCGCAATTTCCGCCGACGCGATCGCGCGTCATCGCAAGTTCCGTGCCCCTCGAAATGCGCGCCCGTCGAGCCCTCGCCGGCAATCGTCGCCGCTCCGGCGCGCCTGCGGCCGGCAATCGTCGCGTAGGCAGCACGCGGGGGCGCAGCATTTGCGCGCGCGCGGGTGCGAGTGCGTCTGTGCGCGACGTCGTACGGGCACGTGGCTTGCACAACGCCCTGAGCGTGCGACACGACGAAAAGCCGTTCATCGCGATTTGGGAGGTAACGCAAGCGTGCGACCTCGCGTGCGTCCACTGTCGTGCCTGCGCGCGCCCGGGACGCGACGCGGGTGAGCTCACGACGGCCGAGGGGTTCGCGCTCCTCGACCAGCTCGCGGAGGCGCGAGTGCCGCTCGTCGTGCTGACCGGCGGCGATCCCGCCAAGCGTCCGGACCTCATGCCGCTCGTTGCGTACGGTGCCGCGGCGGGCCTCCATATGGGCCTCACGCCGTCGGCGACGCCGCTCGTCACGCGCGACCTCATTCACGAGCTGACCGGGGCCGGCCTCCAGCGACTGGCCATCAGCATCGACGGGCCAGATGCCGCGACGCATGACGAATTCCGTCGCGTCGAAGGCAGCTTCGAGCACGCGCTTCGGATCCTCGAGGAGGCGCGAGCGCTCGGTCTCCGCACTCAAGTCAATACCACGGTGCACGCGAAGAGCATCGGGCGACTGCGTGAGATGTCCGAGCTGGTCGCCCGCCTGGGCAGCGTGCTGTGGAGCGTGTTCTACGTGGTTCCCACGGGGCGCGCCGAGCTTCGCATGCTGCCGACGCCCGAAGCGGTCGAAGCGTCGCTCGTGGAGCTCGCGGAGTTGGCTGCCAAGGCGCCCTTCGCCGTCAAGACCACGGCAGCCCCGCACTACCGGCGCGTGCTCCTCGAGCGCAACACGAGCGGCCGCGGTGCCGTCAGTCACGGCGTGTACGGCAAGGACAGCGCGCGCATCAACGACGGCCAGGGCTTCCTCTTCATCTCGCACCTCGGCGAGATCTTCCCGAGCGGCTTTATGCCGATCAACTGCGGCAACGTCCGGAGCTCGGATCCCATCTCCGTCTATCGGGAGCACCCCGTTTTTCGCGATTTGCGCAACGCGAGCCTGCTCACGGGCAAATGCTCGGCGTGCGAGTACCGTCATGTGTGCGGCGGCTCGCGGGCGCGCGCCTTTGCGATCGAAGGGAGCATGCACGCGGCGGATCCACTCTGCGCGTACATTCCGCCGGGGTACGCGCCGACCGCGGCCGAGGGCCGCCGCCGGCTGAGCCTCGTCGAATGACGTCCCTCGCCTCGCGGCAATCGGCGGCGCAGCGCCCGGCACTCGAGCTCCCGCGCGAGCACGGCTTCTGGGTCATGCTCAGCGCGGTCGTGCTCGCAGCGGTCAGCGCGTATCCGAGCCTCCGCTCGCTGCTCGCAGCGGCGCTCGTGGTGGGAGCCGGCGCATTGCTCGGCAGCCTCGTTCACCGGCGCATTCGGCGACAGCCCCGGCTGCAGCTCGCGTCGTCGCTGGTACTCGCCGCGGCCGGGGTGCCGATCGAGCTTGCCGGAGGAGCGCCCTGGGTCCCGGCGATCTACGACGCGACGGCGTGGGTCGCCGTGTTCGCAGCGTTCACACTGAGTGTGTGGGCGTGCACGGCGCGCAGCTCGCGCATTCGCCGCCCGCAGGTCCGTGACCTCACGACAGCTGCGATTGGATTGCCGCTCGTCGCGGCGGTCGGACTCGCGCTCGCCGGGCATCGCGGGCACGCCGCTGCGGCGCTGCTCGGCGCGGCAGCCTCGTCGATTTTTGCGCTCTGGCGCCCCGGCGCGAAGCAGATGAAGCCGATTGGGCTCACCTTGGCCGGTGTCGCGTTGCTCGTCGCTCTCGTGCTGATCGTCGTCTAGGCGTCCCTGCTACGAAGTCGTGCAGTAACCGTCGTCCCCACACACGGGGATGAGCGAGTTCTTGCAGTCGGCGTCCGTGCGGCACTGGACACACCTGCCCACCTTTGGATCACAGACGGGGTACCCCTCCCGCGTGCAGTGCGCATCGGTGGTGCATTCGGCGCACTTCTGCTGCTCGAGATTGCACGCCTTCCACGTTCCCGTGCAATTCGCGTCGGAAAGACACTCCACGCAGGCGTGGGCCTCGGGATCGCAGATCCCGATCAGGCAATCGTCGTCGGTGATGCAATCGACGTCGAGGCATTCTCCGTCCATGCACAGGTAGGGGCTACTGGTGCCGCGCGAGCAATCCGAGTTCTGCGTGCAGGCCCCGCAGGTATTCGTGGCCAGAAGGCAAGTCTCCGGCAGCGTGCATTCGTACGTTTCGCGGCAGAGGCTATAGTCCTTGTACGCGAAGGGCGAACTGAAATGGTGGACCTCCCCGCCACCCTGCAGCAGGCGGCCTCCTTCGTCGTACGAGCGCGCCTCGGGCTTGAGCTCGTCACAGGTGCGCGCCGCGACGGACGCGGGGTTGCACAGCGACGGTGCGTCGAAGGAGCACCCCTCGAGACAGTACTGCTGATTGAAGCTGCCGCATTCGGGCACGCGCGCGCAGAAGGTCGCGCAATACTGAGCGCAGACGTAGACCTCCTCGAGCTCGTCGCAGGTGTATTGGTCCGCCGGGATTTCGCCGCGGCAGTCCGCGTGCTGCAAAGAATTTACGCAGCTGTCGGCGCAGGTGGCCACCGTCACGAAGCCGCATTTGCCGTACGCGTCGCAGCGGTCCTTGCACACCGCGCGGCACTGCTCGCTCCTCTCCTCCTCTTCGCTCGGCTTCGAGCTGCAGTGAGCCAAGAGAAGAAAGAGCAGCGATCCCCACACGTATCGGGTCGAAGTCATGCGTTGGGATCGTACCAAAAGGCCGCCTCACCTTGGGTAAGCTCGCTCCCCGCGCGCAATGGGCCCTGCTCCGAGTCGTACTCCCGCCTACACAGGGCCACACTGAAGCTTCCCGGAGTCACACTCCCACCTACATCGGACCCCGTGCGCAAAACGTGTAGCCAACATGTAGCTAGACACTTATGAGGATGCCCGCCGGGCCCGTTATCGTCATATCCTTCACGCTGCCGAATATCTTATTTCGGCGCTGACTCGCGGAGATGCGCCATGTCTGAGCGAAAGAGCCCCGAGCACGATACGGCGCCGGAGACGCCGCAAAGCAGACGCACGATCGCCGTCCGCACGGGGCGAAGTGACCCACCGCCGAGCCTCTATCCGACGCCGCGGCCCGCGGCGGGCATGCCAGCGGAGAGAGAGCCCAACGCCACGGCGCGCAAGGCCGACACGCTGCCGCGGCCCGTGCCCGCGCAGGCGAAAGCGGCTCCGAGCGTCGTTCCTTCGTGGCTTGCGGCGGCGCTCTTCGTGATGGTCATGAGCGCGATCGTCGTGCTCGCGCTGCGTGGCGCCCGCTAATCACCCTGCCGGGTAGCCGGACAGGCGACGCGGCAGGAGCGCCCTCAGGGGAGCCGCCTGCCGCGTTCGCGCTCGCGGCTCGTTACTTCTTGGCGCACCCACACCCGCCACCGCAGCGGCACTCTCGCTGGCAGGCGCAGGTTTCGCCGCAAGTGCAGCGTTCCGCCACACCAGCCGAGCAACCACAGGCCTTCTTCTCGCAACCGCACTTGTCGTTCTTGTTCTGTTCCATGATCGTCACTCCTTGGTGAGGAGCGCTTCGATTCGCGCTCTCACGGGTGCCGACGCACGACCTGCCCCGCCATTACACTCCGTTTTCAGCGGTCCCGCGCCCGGCCGCCCGGCTAAACCCCGGCCCTCGCTCAGCAGCGGCCGGCTTGGCAGGTGCATTCGAGGCAGCCGTGCTCCGTGCAGGTCCCGCAGGTCTGCTCCAGTCGCTTCTTCAGCGCTGCCCGCGCTCGGTGCAGGCGGACGGCGGCGTTGTTGGGCGTCACGCCCAGCTCGGCGGCGGCCTCGACCACGGACGCCCCGCCGAGCTCGACACGGCGGAGCAGGTCCGCGTACTCGGGCTTGAGGGTCGGGATGAGGCCGTCCACGCACGCGCAGACCTCCGCCGTTAGGGCAGTGTCGAGCTCCGCGGTCGGCTCCGGGTTCTCGGCGACGAAGCGCTCGTGCCCGCGGCGCGCGGCCCCGTTCCGGCGGTAGTGGTCGACGACGGCGTTGCGGAGCAATCGGTAAAACCAGCCGATGGCGCTCTCCCCCTCGCGGATCGTCGCCTGCTTTTCGAGCCCCTTCACGAACGCAGCCTGAAGGATCTCCTCGGCGGCGTCCGCGCTTCCGACACGCGGCTTCAAGAACGCGAGGAACCGCGCGTGATGAGCGACGAGCACGCTCACCGTGTCCTTCGCGAGCGTATCGTCGCTCGCGAGGGTCTCTTCCGTGCCGGCGTCCACGCGTGGACTATCGATGCGGAGACGCCGTGTGTCCAGTCGGCCTCCGCCGCGGCCAGCGTGAGCGGCGGCGGCGCCTTGGCAGCACCACCCGAACAACAGCCCCATCACGATCGCGCTGTGCTCACGGTAAGCGCCCGCCACCCGACCTCACACGTGTCCCTACAGGCACGCACGTGGACGGTTAGGACGCGCAACGAGCTGAACCGCGCAACGCTCACGCACATTTTGGGAGCGAACGCAGGACTTGCGCGCACCCGCTAGCGAGCGGCTCCGTAGCGCTTCTCGGCCTGACCCGGAGGCGGCACGCCGGTTGCTCAGTTGCGGGGCATGGCCCAACACTATCGTTCAGCTACCGCGCTCAGGAGTGGGGTTCTCGCCCTGCTCGTCGGCGCGTTCGCTTGTCAGCAGAAGCCCGACGTGAGCGCCGCTCGGCGCCACTTCACCGAGCCTGCTCCCGCACCGCCGCCGGACGTGACGAGCATGCCCACCGGCGAGCCGATCCTCGCGACGTTGACCTCTCCGCCGAACGTTCCGCCGCCCACGAACCGAACGAAGCCCGCCAACGTGAAGGTGAACCTCGCCGTCAAGGAGGTCGTGAAGCCGATGGCCGACGGCGTCGAGTACGCCTTCTGGACCTTCGGAGGCACGGTACCGGGCAGCTTCATTCGCATCCGCCAAGGCGACGTCGTGGAGTTCACGCTGTCGAACGACGCCTCGAGCAAGATGCCGCACAACATCGATCTGCACGCCGTCACGGGCCCCGGCGGCGGCGCAGCGTCGAGCTTCACGGCGCCCGGACACGCGTCGACCTTCAGCTTCCGGGCCATCAATCCGGGCCTCTTCGTCTATCACTGCGCGACCGCTCCCGTGCCGATGCACGTCGCGAACGGCATGTACGGGCTCATCCTCGTCGAGCCGCCCGAGGGTCTGCCGCTCGTCGAGCACGAGTACTACGTGATGGAGGGCGACTTCTACACGAAGGGCAAGTACCACGAGCAGGGCCTGCAGGCGTTCGACGCGCAGAAAGGCATCGACGAAAACCCGACCTACGTCGTGTTCAACGGCGGCGAAGGCTCGCTGCTCGGCGACAAGGCGCTCAAGGCCTACGTCGGAGACAACGTGCGCATCTACTACGGCGTGGGCGGACCGAACATCACGTCGAGCTTTCACGTCATCGGCGAGATCTTCGACCGCGTCTACACCGAAGGCGGCTCGCACTATCAGGAGAACGTGCAGACGACGATGGTGCCCGCCGGCGGCTCCGCCATCCTCGACTTCAAGGTGCAGGTGCCCGGCGCCTACGCGCTCGTCGATCACTCGCTGTTCCGCGCCTTCAACAAGGGCGCCGTCGGCACACTCAAGGTGAGCGGGCCCGAGGACAAGCTCATTTACTCCGGCAAGCAAGCGGAGGGGACCGCGAAGGCGGAGCCGGAAGCCCCGAAGGACGCCGAAGCGGTCGATACCGCGCTCGCGAGCATCTCGCTCGAGCAGCAGCTCGAAGCCGGCAAGGCGATCTACGCCGGCAACTGCGCCGCCTGCCACCAGCCGACGGGCGTCGGAATGCCGGGTGCTGTGCCCCCACTCGCCGGCTCCGACTACCTCGTGAAGAACGACAAGGAGCGCGTGATCGGCGTCGTGCTGAACGGCCTGAACGGTCCGGTTCGCGTGAACGGCACGGCCTACAACTCCGTGATGCCGACGTGGAACCACATGAGCAACGCCGACATCTCCAACGTCCTCACCTACGTGTTCAACACGTGGGGCAACACGCAGGGGCGGGTCGCTCCGGCAGAGGTGGCCCGCATTCGCAGCCAAGGAGGTAACATCTGATGCGTTTCTGGTCGCGACTCCTGCCCGCGGCGGCCGTCTGCGTGTTGACGGCTGCCGCCGGCGCGGCACCGCGCTCCGCGGCCGCGCCGCAAGGCATGTCGCGAGTCGGACCCGGCATCTATCGCCCGCTCTATCCCACGTCGGCGGCCGAGCGCGAGGTGCCCGTGAAGGCGTTTTGGTTGGATGCGAAGCTCGTGACGAACCGCGATTATTTGAGCTTCGTCGAGAAGAGCCCGGCCTGGCGACGCGATCGCGTGAAGCGCCTGCTCGCCGACGAGAGCTACCTTGCGCACTGGGGTGGCGCGGACGCGCTCGGCTCCGAGGTGCGGCCGGCGAGCCCCGTCACCAACGTGAGCTGGTTCGCCGCCAAGGCGTACTGCGCGGACCGGGGTGCGCGGCTACCGACCGAGCGCGAGTGGGAGCTCGCTGCTCTCGCGGGCGACACCGTCCCGGACGGCAGCGGCGACCCGCGCTGGGTCGGGCGGATCCTCGCGTTTTACAGCAAGCCCGCGCGCGGCACGCTCGCCGACGTGGGTCGCGCGAAGCCGAACTTCTGGGGCATCTACGACATGCACGGGCTCGTGTGGGAATGGATCTCCGACTTCGGTGCGAGCCTGGTCGCCTCCGACTCGCGCGAGAAGGGCGACGGCGAGAGCAATCGCTTCTGCGGCGCTTCGGGCGCCGATTCGCAGAACCCGAGCGACTACGCCGCCTTCATGCGCGTCGCCTACCGGAGCTCGCTCGAGGCTCCGTACACGACGGCGCGGCTCGGCTTCCGCTGTGCTCGCGATCTGGAGAAACCCTGAAATGACGTCTCGAACCCTGTTCTTCGCCCTCGCGCTCACCGCGAGCCTGGGCTGTGCTCGGCACGAGCCTCTGCCCGTGCCGAAGGCGCACGCCACCGTCGCCATTCCGCTCCCCGTGCCGACGGCGGATCCGCTCGTGCTCGGGCGCGCTGACCCCGCGCGCAGCGCACCGTCACTCTACGACTTGCCGATACCGCTCGTCGACGATCACGGCGTCGCCCGGAACCTCGAGAGCTTCCGCGGACACCCCGTGCTCATCAGCATGTTCTACGGAAGCTGCGCGTCGGCGTGTCCGCTCATCACGAGCGACCTCAAGCGCATCGAAAAGCAGTTGCCCGCGTCGGCGCGCGCCGGCGTACGCATCCTCATGGTGAGCTTCGATCCGGAGCGTGACACACCGGCGGTCCTCGCTCGCCTGAAGGAGGAGCGTGGCGTGGACGCGACGCGCTGGATCTTCGCGAGCGCCTCGGACGACGCCTCGCGCGACCTCGCGGGGTTGCTCGGCATCCGCTACCGGCGCCTCGACAACGGCGCGTACTTCCACTCCTCGGCCATCGTGCTCCTCGACGCCGAAGGGCGTCCCCAGGCGCGGCTAGACGGCCTGGGCAACGACGCGAGTCCGATCGTCTCGGCGTTGACGCTGCGGAACTGACGCCGAAACGGGCTCGAGCTCGGCGCAGCGCCGCTACGCCGGATCCGGCGCGGGCAGACGCAGCGCGAGGAGCACGACCGTCCGCGCGCCGACGCGATACGTCCGCTCGGCGTGCGGCGGGGCTTCGCCCCAGGGCTGGATGTCGTCGGGCGACGCGAGCGAGGTATCGACGCAGCGACGCCAGGTGCCCGGAACGCCCTCGGGAACCGGCGGCAGCTCGAAGGTCAAGGCCTCCCAGTACGCGTTGATGATGCCGTGAAACGCGTAACGTTCGTTGAGGCTCCAGAGCGTGAAGGCGAGCGAGTGCGAGCGATCGCTCCAATCCGGGCAATCGAGCTCCACCCCGTGCCAGCTGATGCGCGCCCGCTCGAGCAGTTGCTGGAGCGTGAGTCGCGTCCCCTCGAGCGCCGCGTCGCGACGCAAGCGAAAATGGGTGAGGAGCTGAACGAAGCGCAGCACGTCCGCGTGCCGCTCCACCAAATCCCAATCGAACCAGCTGAGCTCCGTGTCCTGGCAGTAGGCATTGTTGTTGCCCCGCTGCGTGCGCCGCACCTCGTCACCCATCAGCAGCATGGGCGTGCCCGTCGACAGCAAGAGCAGCGCGAGAAAGTTCTTCACCTGGCGATTTCGGAGCGCTTCGATCGCGGGATCGTCGGTCGGACCCTCGACGCCGCAATTCCAGCTCAGGTTGTCGTTCGAGCCGTCGCGATTGAACTCCCCGTTCGCTTCGTTGTGCTTGGTGTCGTAGGAGACCACGTCGTTCAGCGTGAAGCCGTCGTGGCACGCGACGAAGTTGATGCTCTGCTCGGCCTCGCGCTGCTCGTG
>DASUGE010000137.1:0-5078 GCA_036274215.1 Polyangiaceae bacterium
GCGCCGAGCGTGCAGGTGCCTTCGTCCGGGTGAAAGAGCCAGCGATCGGTGGGGTCCGGCGTGCAAGCGCCGGCGAGCAGCCCCGCGAAGACGACCGACTCAATAGCTCGCAAAGAAGACGTCCTCGGCATACGCGCGATAGCCCTTCGCCAGCATGCTCGTCGCCAGGGCGCCGTAGGAAGTGAAGCAGCTCGTCGGGGCGGAGGTGGCGTCCGCCGCTTGATCGCACTTCGGGAAAACCAGCTGTTTTACGCCAATCGCGATCACGCCCGGAACGAGCCCGAGCTCCGGATCGACGGCCAGGAGATCGGGCAGCTCGATCCGCTCGGGCGCGCCCGGCGCGATGACGCGCCACGTGACGAGGTTGTTGCCGCTCGACACGTCGACGACCGTGATGTCCGGGACAGGTCCCCCCTTGGCGCTCTTGATCTCGAGCGACGTTCGATTCCACGCGGTGCTGCTCGCCGGCGACACGAGCGAGGGCACCTCGACGAAGGCGTCGACGCCGATCGGCTCGCTGTCCGTGACCGTCGCGTAGAGCCCGACGGCCGAGCGTGGCGTGCCCTCCGCCTCCCCCGTGGCCGCGAGCGCGGTCGCGACGTAGCGAGTCCCCGTGAGCGAGCCCGTGAGCGGCGGAATGCCGACGAAATCGAAGCTGCCCGAGCCGGGCAAGAGGCTCGACTGCACGCTGTTCGGCAGGATGACGTAGCCCTCGCTGCCGACCTCGATCGCGAGCTTGGCTTCCAGGCGATCGGGCCCGCGATTCGTCGGCTGCGGACCCTTCGCATTCACGCGCAGCGTGTGGTCGACCGGCAGATCGACCTGGATGAACACGTCCGAGTTCGTCTGGTTCGTGCCGACGGCGACGCCACGGGTGAGCCCGAAGGCGTAAGGCGTGAAGACGCGATCCTTGGTTTCGAGCCCGGCAAGCGCGTAGAGCGTGAAGTTGCCGGGCGGCGTCGACATGTAGAAGCCGTAGCCGACCGTGCCCGGCGTGTCCGGCGTGATGGCGCTGACGGCGCTCGGTAGAGAGAAGCCGTCCGTCGGCCTCGAAGCGAGGCGGAACACGTACGCGACGCGCTTCGTGTCTTCCTCCCCCGGCGCGGGGACGTTGCCGAAGCCGTTCTGGCGAACCTCGCCGTCGTAGGGCCACACGAGCTCGCCGCTCACGCTGCCCGATTTGCCCGGCACGCCGCCCCCAGCGGGGATTTCGCCCGAATCGCCGCACGCGGGCGAGAGCTCCGGTTCGAGGAAAACGGTGAGCTTCTGCACGGGGACGTCGATGAACGTCTGCGGCTGAAAGCACTTCTTGGCCACGGTGATCGTGACTTTCGAGCCCAGCTCGTCGCTCGCGAGCGACGCCGTGCCGAACGAGTCGGTCTCCGTAACGAGGGCGGTCGCAGCGTCGCTGCCCGCGAGCACCGTGGCGCCCGGCACGGCCTGGCCCGCGAGATCGTCGAGCACGAGCACGTCGAGTTGCCCGTCGAGCGGGTCGCCGCTGAGGCCGCCTTTGTAGCCGTTCGTGCTCACGACGTAGCTGAACGCATCGAGCACGTTGATCGGCGCTGCGTCGCCGTTCGTGATTTTCACGGGCTTCGCGCCGGGCGTGCCGAGCGGCGTGCGGCACGTGAGCTCGGTTCGGCTCCGGATCTCCTCGATCTCGCACGGGGCCTGGTCGATCGTGACCTCGGTCCCGTCGTCGAAGAGCTTCGCCTCCGCGTGGATGGTGACGACGGTGCCGCCCGCGGTCGGGCCGGAAGTGGGCTCGAGGTAGAAGTCGTCGTACGTGAAGCCGCTCTCGAGCGTGGCGCGCGTCGATTCGTCGTCGCCGTTTTGCACGATGACGTCGACGCGGCCGGGCTTGGCGGGCGGGGTCGGGACTTGCAGCCGCTCCGTGTCGAGGACGAGCAGGCCGTCCGTCGCCTCGACGTCGCCGAACCAGACGCGCGCGTTCTTCGCGAAGCCCTTACCGCGGATTGCCGTCAGCGTGCCGCCGTTGAACGGTCCGTGCTGCGGGTCGATACCCAAGAGCGCATGCGGCTTGGCGACCGGGACGTCCCCCTTGTCGTTGCCGCCTCCGTCGACGGTGACGGCGGGCGGCGTGCCGGCGTCCGACTCGTCCTGAGGGGCGAGCCGGCGCGTGGCCGTCGGGAGGCATGCCCCCACCACCAAGGGGGCCATGACGAGATAGCGCGCGAGCGAGCGCACGGCACCAATCGTAGGGCTCCGCGGCGGCATCGGCAAGGAAGCTCGGGCGGCAGCCGCCGTGCTATTTCACCGTGCCGCCATGACGGGATCTTTCGCGTGCCGCATTTGCCGCGCCGAAGCGGAAAATGACCCGATTGTGGTGCGCGAGATGATGTTCGGCACGCGGGACGAGTTCGCCTACTACGAGTGCCGCGCCTGCGGCTGTCTCCAGATTGCGAGCTACCCCGAAAATATCGCGGACTACTATCCGAAGGAATACTACTCGTTCGCGACCGACGGCGGTCGCAAGGCGTACTCCCGACTCGAGCGGTTCTTGCATCACCGGCGGGCCAACCATGCCCTGGGCCGGCTCGATCCGATCGGCTTCGCGGCGTCGAAGGTCTTCGGCGAGCTCGAGGCGTACACCTGGCTCAAGCGAGCGGGCGCGTCGTTCGACAGCGCCATCCTGGAGGTCGGCTGCGGCACCGGGTTTCTGCTTTCGTTACTGCACCGCGACGGATTTTTTCGGCTCGAGGGTGTGGATCCGTTCATACCCGACGAGGCGCGCGAGCAGGACGGCTACTCGATCCGGCGCACGCTCGCCGACGCGCGCCCTGGCGCCGATTTCATCTTGCTGAGCCACAGCCTCGAGCACATGCCGAATCAGGACGCCGTCCTCGGCGAGCTCCGGCGTGCGGCGACCCCCGCGACGTGCCTCTGCGTCCGCATCCCGCTCGCGAACGAGGCGTGGCGGCGTTTCGGCCCGGATTGGGGCCAAATCGACGCGCCCCGTCACTTCTATCTTCACACGCCGAAGAGCTTCCGCCTGCTCGCCGCGCGCCACGGGTTCGACGTCGTCGATACGATCTTCGACTCGACGGCGCTCCAGTTTTGGTGGAGCGAGCAGAACCGTCGCGACGTGCCGCTGAACGACGCGAAGAGCCACGCCGGGCCCCACGGTGCGCTCTTCAGTCCCGCGGAGCTCAGCGCGTGGGAACGCGAGGCGCGCGCGCTGAACCAGCGCGGGCAGGGCGACCAGGCTACGTTCTTGCTGCGGCCGAGCCCGGCGCGAGCGAGCGGCTGACCAACGCTCTGCGTCCGGCAACGAGCTCGAGCAACGCGAGGGCCGTCGTCTTGCGCCGGCTGCCGACATCGCCCGGACCGACGCAGGCGGGGCAGCCTCCCTGGCACGCGCAGGATGCGATCAGCGTGCGCGTGCGGCCGAGCAGCTCGGGCGCGCGCTCGTGGATGCGCTCGGCGAGACCGACGCCGCCCGGGATCGAATCGAAGAGGAAGAGCGTCGGATCGAAGCCGCCCGTGCGCTTCGCGAAGGGGTCGCGGCCCGGCGCCTCGCCCTCGTCCTCGCCGTCGCCCAGCGTGCGGCCGAGATCGCGCGGGTCGCACATGAGCGCCACGGACGCCACCGTCTCGAGCGCGTGGCCGATGCCGCGCAGCGCATCGACGGCTTCAGCGCGCGGCGCGCCGAGGCTCGCGACGAGCGTCTCGGGCAGCGTGAGCCAGAAGCTCGTCGTGTGCATCTGCATCTCGGGCAAGTTCACCTCGCCGTAGCCGGCGTTCTCGTGCGTGAAGAACTTGATCTTCTTGTAGCCGGTGACCTTCTCGATGACCTTCACGTCGCCGAAGCCCGCGCGCGCGTCGCCGAGCGCCGTGCGGAGGCGTTCCTCGATCACGACGACGCTGCGGTAGGTGAGGGCGGTCGTGAAGTAGTCGGGCTCGACGCGCCGCACGAACGCCTTGTGGTTCTCGAAATCGAGCAGCTCGACTTGGTACTGCTCGGCGTCGTGCTGGTAGATGGCTTGCTCGTGCAGCATGGTGTGCGCGGCGCGGAAATCGAGCTCGGCGAGCGTGCGCTCGGTCTCGCGATCGACGATCACGAAGTTGTCCCACCCGACGCTCCGGAGCGAGACGTTGCTCGCCGGAAACGCTTCGCCGGACCAGTAATAGCGGTCGCCCGCGGCGTGCACGAGCCCGTGCTTGGCGAGGTAGTCGAGCGCCTCGCGCGTCGCGGTGCCGTCGAGCCCGCGGAAGCTCTCGCCACGCGAAGCATCGGGACCCGTGCTCGGGGCTCCGGCCGGCGCGACCTCGAACGGCGCCTCGAACGCCGCGCATTTCAGGTGCTGAATCACGATCTCGACGTTGCTCGGATCGATGCGCGCTTCCTCCGCGGCGGCGTCGAGCAGCACGGCGGGCTCGCGCGCGAGGTACTGGTCGAGCGGATCGCTCGAGCACACGAGCACGGCGACGCTGCGCGAGCCACGCCGCCCCGCGCGCCCGAAACGCTGCCACGTGCCGGCGACCGAGCCCGGGTAGCCGACGCAAATCACGGCATCGAGGTCGCCGATGTCGATCCCGAGCTCGAGCGCATTGGTCGCCACGACGCCGAGGATCTCGCCGTTCCGGAGGCCCGCCTCGACGCGGCGCCGCGTGTCCGGCAAGTAACCGCCGCGGTACCCCATGATCGCATCGGGCGGGATGTCGCCGCCCACGCGCTCGCGCAGGTACTTGAGCATCACCTCGACGGAGTTGCGCGACGGGCCGAACACGATCGTCGGTACGCGCGCAGCCACCAGATCTCCCGCGAGATTCACGGCCTGCTTCAGGCTGCTCGCGCGGATGCCGAGCTCTTCGTTCACGAGGGGAGGGTTGTAGAGGTAAACCTCGCGCGCCGCGGAGGGGGCCCCCGAGCGCTCGACGAGCGTGACCTCGTCGGGCGGCACGCCGAGCAGGCGCGCCGCGTGCTCGCGCGGATTGCCGATCGTCGCCGTGGCGCACAGAAATTGCGGGCGCGCGCCGTGGAACGCCGCGATGCGCCGCAGCCGGCCGAGCACGTGCGAGAAGTGCGACCCGAACACGCCGCGGTACGTATGGAG
>DASUGE010000138.1:0-8877 GCA_036274215.1 Polyangiaceae bacterium
TCGTCCATGCTGACGGCACGCCGTACGGCGGCGCTGTCGGCGCAGCAGTTGCCGATGTGCGCGCGAAAGCGTTTCGAGCGCTCAGAGCATTGGGCTTTCGCGAGAGTGACGCTAAGGGCGCGCTCGCACGAATCCCTAAGAACGTTTCTTCACTCGAGACGCTCGTCAGGCAGGCGCTCCGCGAGGTCGCGCCTCGGTAGCACCAAGCCCCGACGGCTCGGCATCGCTGGAGAGATGCTCGACCGTATCCACGTCGACGTGAACGGTGGGCGAGAGACGCTCGCGGTGCGGCTTATCGCCCGGCTGCGCCGACGACGAGCGTGACGTGGCGGTAGCGGCCGGCGCCGAGGACCAAGAGGTCGACGACGTCGCCGACGGCTCGATCTTCGATGGCTCGGTCGAAGGCCTCGCGCGTCGTGACGGGCGTGCCGTCGAGGGCCACGATCACGTCGGCGCTCTGGGCGTTGGCGCCGGGGCGGAGGCCCGTGGTGGCGGCGCCGTGAACGCGCGTGACGCGGAGGCCGCGGGCGGTGCCCGTGTCCTCCGGGGCGGCTTCGATGCCGAGGGTGGGGACCGCGAGCGCGGCCGTCGGGGGGGCCGTGCGCAAGAAGTCGCGCACGATGCCGACCGGGGTGCCGACGAGCACGGGGGCGCAAGGTCCGGGGGCCTTCTTGCAAGCGCGGGTCACGAGCGCGACGGCTTCGCCGTTGGAGTCGATGAGCGCGCCGCCGGCGCTGAGCGGTGCGATGGCGGTGGTGAACGTGATCGCTTCCGGGAACGGTTTGCCGTCGTTGCCGGTCACGGCGACGGGGCCCGTGGGCTTGAGCTCGGGGCCGGGCGTGACCTTGGTGCCGGCGGCCGTGAAGCTGCCGAGCGAGCCGTGCAGCGTCAGCGCTGGCGCCGCCGATGCCTTGAGCCCGAGCTTGTGCTTGCCGTTTTGAGGCACCAAGAGAGCCAGATCGCGCGCGCGATCGGCGTGGCCGAGGCGCGCCGGGACCGCGGTGCCGTCGGAGTAGCGGGCGTCGATGTGGCGGGCGTCACCGAGCGAGGAGAGCGCGGTGAGGACGCGACCGTCAGCGTTGAGGATCACGCCGAGGGCGAGCGGCTTGCCGGCGCGCTCGAGGACGACGAGCCGCGTGCCGAGGGCGGTGCGATCGTCGTGGGTGAGGGGTGGAAGAGCCGGAACGGGAGCGGCAGCAACGGGGACCGGGCGAGGGGCAGGGCTAGGGCTAGGGCGAGAGGGAGAGGGAGGGGCAGAGGGGGCGGGAGCAGCCGCGGGCTTCGCCCTGGTCGGAGCGGAGGGCTTCGCCACGGATGGTGGAGAGCCGGACGCGGCGGGGGGAGCCGCGGCGGCGGGGGTGGCGGTGAAGAGTGCGAGCGGGAGGAGGGCGAGGGGGCGGCGCACGCGCGGAGCTTACCCTAGGCCTTGGTGGCGGGCATGCGGCGGCCGTCGCGGTGCCAGAGCTCGACGCCGGTTTCGCTGGCGACGATCACGATGTCGGCGCGCCCGCAAAAGAGGCCGGTTTCGACGACGCCGGGGAGGTGGCAGAGCTCCTCTTCGAGCTCGACGGGGTCGGAGATGGGGCCGGTTGCCACGTCGTAGATGTAGTTGCCCGAGTCGGTGACGAAGGGATTATCGCCGGCGAAACGCAGGCTCACGTCTCCGAAGCGAGCGAGCGTCGCGCCCGTCGCGCGGTGGCCGAAGATGACGACCTCGACCGGGACGGCGCGCTTCTCGCCGAGTCTTCGACTGAGCTTCGTGTCGTCCACGATGATGACGTTCTGGCGGGAGTAGCGGTTCACGATCTTCTCGCGCGTGTGCGCGCCGCCGCCGCCCTTGATCAGATCGAGCTCGGCGCTCACCTCGTCGGCCCCGTCGACGCAGAGGTCGATGGACCAGGGTCCGATCTCGTCGAGTAGCGGGATCCCGAGCGACGTGGCGAGCTCGCGGCTGCGCCGGCTCGTCGGCACCGCGGAGAGCTTGCGCCCTTCGCCCACGAGGCGCCCAATCTCGTTGATGAAGAAGCGGGTGGTCGTGCCGGTGCCGAGCCCGATCACGCCCTGCTCGGGCACGAGCTCGGCGGCCGCCTGCGCGGCCAAGCGCTTCGCGACGTCAGCATCCATCGTCGCGCGAGCGTAGCCGCTCCGTCGGGGCTTTGCACGGGCGGATCCGACTGCGAAACGCGCGCCGGTCGCCGCTTGCGGGGAACAATTACCCATAGAAGTGTGGTGAGCGGGCGAGCTATTCGTCCGCGTTGACGCTCGGAGTGACGGAGACGTTGATGATGCACAAGGCAGGCTCGGCGAAGCGCGCCCTCGGTGGGGGCCTGGTCCTCGGCCTGCTCCTCGCGCCGCGTGCCGCGCTGGCCTGGACGTTTCCGGAGCACCAGCGCATCAGCGAGACCGCGATCCGGCTTCTCGTAACCAACGACGAAAAGGCGCCGCCGGGGCGGAAGACGGTACCCGAGCGCTGGATCGAATTTCGGTCGAGCATCGATCCTGCGCTGCCAATCTGCGCCGAGGGCTACCAGAAGCGGAAGGACGAGGCATGGAACTGCATCCCGAGCGGCGCGCTGCCCGCGCTGGCCGGCGATCACGCGTGCACCCCGGTGGCCCTCGACGTGGAGCTCCGGGACGACCCGGATTGGATGTTCGACGTGCTCGGTGTCGCGGACAAAACCTGGAGCGCATTTCAGAAGCCCGGCGCGGACGCTACCGATCGCGAGGCGGCTCGTCGTGCGATGCACATCGATCTGCAGGACGTCGACGACCAATACGTTTCGCGCGCGATGATCGACTACAGCCATTTTCAGGCGCCGCGCGAGTCGCCGGGTACGGACCTCGCCGGGCTACGCGCCTACCTCGAGGTCGCACTCGCTCCGAACGCGCAGTCGAACGCGACGGCGGCGTACGTGAACTATCACGTCGCCGCGCTGCGCTTGGCGGCTGCCGCTCGCTTCGAGCCGGAGAAAAAAGTTGCCTACCTCACGCGCGCGTTCCTGGCGGAGGCGTTCGCGGCGCACTTCTTGGAAGACTCCTTCGCGGCGGGCCATTTCGTCGGCCATTGGGGCGACACGGCGACGCGTCTCGGCTCGCACGATTATTACTCGAGCGCGGGGTACCAGGCGTCGCGGTGGTCGAAGCCGGGGACGACGTACATGGCCCACGGCGACGCGTTTCTGTCGGACGCCGAACGCGAGACCGCTGCGCGCGCGGTGAGCGCGAGCCTTTTTCAAGTCGTCGAGGCGGCCACGGACGACGACGACGCACGCAGGCTCGTTGCGAGCTTCACCAAGGGCTTTGCCCTCGAGTCCTACGACTCCTGCCAGCAGAAGGTCGTGGTGCCTGGCCTCCGCGCGTTCGCCAGCGTGAAGCTCATCACCGCGGTGCTCAAGGAAGAGCCGGTTCCGGCGGCGCGAGAGCCCGAGGTCCCGCGCATGCGGGCCGAGAACGGCGGGTTTTTCGGCGCCGGTGCGACGGTGGGCCTCGGCTGGGTGGGTGTCGAGGAAGCGCTGAATTCGCGCGTCATGGCCGGCGTGCGCGGTGGCTACGGCGCCGCCGGTCTCGTGAACGATCCGCTGAACGCGCAGCTCTTCCTCGAGTCCGGCTTCATTGGCCAGCGCCTCTACGACGGGCACGGCACGAGCGTCACGGGCTTCTACTTTCGGACGCGTGGGCCCGGCTACCTCGTGTTCGTCGACGGTTGGATCGGGATCCCCCTCGCCCTCGCGTTCAAGGGTGACTGCCCCTTCTGCGTGAGGTGGGCCGCGGTGGCGGGCGGTGGCGGCTTCCTCCGGCTCTGGCGCGGGCACCACATCGCCGGAAACTTCAGCTGGCAGCTCTCGGCCCTGCGTGACGCGAGCGTCATCCTGTTCCCGAACCAGCCGAACGAGGGCGCGATGCGGCTCGAGATCCAGGCTCCCGTCGTGACGTTTCGGCATTTCTGGCCCGTCACGGCCAGCTCGTCGTGGTCGCAGTCGACGGACTTCTATTTGGACTTCGGACCGTCGGTGACCTGGGTCGACGGCCACACGGCAAGGTACGGCGGCTTCGCGTCGTTCTCCGTGGCGCCGCGGGTGTTCCCGTGAACGCGCGGAGCGCCACGCCCGTGGTGCTCGCGCCGCTGCTCGTGGCTTGCGGGCTGCATGCCACGACCGGTCCGGCCTGGGTCGGCCGCGAGCGCATGGCCTGGCAAATGAACGGCGGCGTCGGCACGCACGCGCAGCGCGAGTCGGGCGGCGTGCTCGGCGTGCGCGTCGGCAGCGTGATCGACCACGGCGTCGTGCTGAAGAGCGGCATGGTGCGCGGTGGGTACGACGCCATCGTGATTCCGGGCTGGCTCGTGCTGCAGCCGGGCTTGGATTTCGGCGCGGGCCAGCCGGTGCGGCACGTGTTCGACGGCGTGGGCGCGTACGGCGGTGGCTCGTTCGAGGTGCGCTGGCGTTATTGGACGGGTGATCGCGAGCCGTCGTTCAATCTCGCGTTTCCGGCGTTCGACGTCGTGCTCGGCGCTCGCTCGGGGGTTTGGATGCCGCCCGAGCATTCGAACACCACGGCACCGTATTTCGAGAGCGCCGTCGATTTCGGACTGCGCTTCGGCTTCGGCACCGATCTCACGAGCCCGAGCCAGGGGGAGACGCCGCGCCGGGTATCGCTGACGCCGATGCCGCCGCTCCCTTCGCAGGGAGGCACGCCGTGAGCCGTCTCGTCGCCAACCTGCTCGCGCTGTTTACGGCGCTCTTTGCGCTCGGCTGCGGCAATTTGCCCGCGAAAACGCCCCTTCAGCCGCCGCCGTATACTGGGGAGTCGCCCGGCAGCTTCGTGGTCGGCACCGCGCTCGTCGACATCACGCCGCCGCTCCATCTCTCGCTCTACGGCCACGGACCCGAGAGCCGCGTGGCGACGGGAGTGCGACTGCGCCTCCACTGCCAGGTCTTCGTCGTTTCGACGGGCGCCGAACCGATCGCGCTCGTGCCCTGCGATTTGCAGTCGTCCTCTGCGGCGCTGCAACGGGGAGTCGCCGCGCTGCTGGCCGACTACGGGATCCCGATCACGGCCGACCGGATCTTCATCATGGCCACGCACACGCATGCGGGGCCCGCTCACTACTTCGAGGCGCGCTTCTACAGTGGTCCGTTCAGCTCCTCCATCCCGAGCTACGACGAAGAGGTCAAGAACTTCCTCGCGCGAGCCGTGGCGGAGGGAATCGTTCGCGCGTTCGCAGCTCAGGCACCGGCGTGCGTCGGTTGGAGCGAGGTCAACGTGCCGGATCTCTCGTTCAACCGCAGCTATGTGCCGTTCCTTGCGAACGAGGGGCGCGACGGCTCCGTGACGCCCGTCGATCAGCGCTTGTTCGTCTTGCGTTTCGACCCGCGGCAGCCTGGCGCGCGCACCTGCGTCGCGGACGGACCGCCGCTCGGCGTGCTCGCCGTCTACGGCATGCACCCGACGGGCATCTCGCACGCCAACGAGCTCTATCACGGCGACATCTTCGGCTTCGCAACGCGCGTCGCCACGGCGTGCCTGCGCAACGCGAAGCGCGACCCAATCAATCCGAGTAGCGCGCTCGCCGTCCACGACGAGGATTGTGACGCCGAAGTCGGCGCGCTCGACGCCGGCGTGCTGGTCGGGCTCGCGAACGGCGTGGAAGGAGACGTCTCGCCGAACGTACGCTTCCAATCGGTTCCGAACGCGCGGGCTCTGGGGCGGCGGCTCGGGGTCGAAATTGCGCACGCCGCGGCCGCAATCCCGACGCTCGACGCGACCGGACCGTTCGAGCACGCGTACTGGGAGCTCTGGTTTCCGAGCGGGCGCTACGACGAGGCCGGACACCAGCTGTGTCCGTTCGGAGATCTCGGCGTTGCCGCGGGCGGCGGCGCCCCCGACGGGCCCACGCGACTGCGCGTCCTCGACGCGGCGAATCCCGGGTATCGCTTGAAGCTCCCGGCCGGCATGACGGAAGCGGAGCGGCCGTGTCAGGGCCCGAAGCTCGGGCTGCGGATCGGGACAAAGCCGGATCCGCTGGCCTTCCCGCAGTTCGGTGCGATCAGTCTAATCCAGGTAGGTCCGGCGCGCTTCGCGACGGCGCCGGCCGAGCTCACCACGATGACCGGGCATCGCATCCGCCAGGTTCTCGAGAAGCGGCTGGGTGCGGAGCGGATCGCCGTCGTCGGCCTCACCAACCACTACTTCCAGTACGTCACGACGAAAGAGGAATACGAGTATCAGTACTACGAGGGCGCCTCGAACCTGTACGGCCCGCATACCGCCGAGTTTTTGGCGCACCACTTCGATTGTCTCGCCGACTGGCTCAATCGAAAGCGAGGTGTCGCGGAGAACGTGGCTGCCGGCGCGACACCGGCGCCGCGCTGCTCGCAACCGCTCGCGGTCAACCGGCTCTATCGCTTCGAGCCGCATCCGAAGCCTCAGTCGAGCCGCATGCCGGAGGAGGAAGACGGCCTTTCGCCGCTTCTCTTGAAGGCTCCGGGCGTGAGCCTCAGCTTCGAGGACGGTGCGCCGGGCTGGGAGATGGAGTTCCCGCGCCTGCCGCTCACCTTCTCGGCCGATCACGCCAAATACCGTGTAGTCGTCCTTTCGTGGCCCTCGCGCGCCGTCGTGGACGACGACGATGGCTCGTCGCTCGAGACCTCGGAGGCTTCCGGCGGCGCCACCTGGCGCGTCCGGTGGGCTCCCGACCTCGAAGCGCGCCGCGCGGCCCTCTGCGACCAGCCTTTCGTCCTCGCCGTGCGCGGACGCTTCGAGTTCGAATCGCGCCCGTTCAAGCTCGACTGCTCGTTCGGAAAGGCAAAAAAGCAATGAGTGCTCGCCTCGTTGCGCTCGTGCTCTCGCTCGGCGCCGTCGGCTGCGCCGGCGATCTGGGCGTCGGTGGTGGTGCGATGACGAAGACGGGCCACGCGGTCGTCTTCGGCCGCTCGTCGCTGTCGACGCGCATCGGCGGAGTGCCGATGGGAGACCACGGTGTGCTCGTCGGCTTGGCGCTGGAGGGGCGGGGCGAGCAGCGGGTCGGGTCGCGTTTCGACGCCGGCGTTCTCCTCGGCGGCGGCACGTCGCCTTACGCCCTCGCCGACTGCTTCGGCTTCGAGGGCTACGCCGAGCTCGGTACGCCGCTCCGCGGCACGCTGTTCGATCACGGCGACAAATACTACGGCCTCGGTTTCGGCCTTCCGATCCCGCTTCATCATCGTCGCGACGTCGCTCGCGTCAACGACTCGCTCTGGATCCTGAAGTACCGGCTCGAGGTCGTGCCGTTCGCCCGCACGCACCTCTACGATCTTCACGACGACCACCTCCCGCTCGCCGTCGAAGTGAGCGGCGGAATCGCCTTCCGCTACCGCCTCGTGAGCGATCTGTTCTGATGCTGAGTCGACGCGGCGCCGCCCGCTTCCGGATCGCCCTTCAGCGCTGACACTCCGGGCAAAAATGCGCAGAGCGCTGGCCGATGACGATGCGGCGGATGGGCGTGCGGCAGCGGGGGCACGGCTCACCTTCGCGCGCGTAGACCTTGCGCTCGGTTTGGTAGGCGCCGTCGGAGCCGTCGGGGCGTACGAAGTCGTCGATCGAGGAGCCGCCCATCACGATCGCACGCTCGAGCACGCGCCGGGCCGCTTTGGCGATGGCGTCGCACTCCTTCGGCTCGACGCGCCGTGACGAGCGCGTCGGACGCACGCGCGCGAGGAACAGCGCTTCGTCCGCGTAGATGTTGCCGATGCCCGCGATCACGCTCTGCTCGAGCAGGAGCGATTTGATCGGCACGCTGCGCCGCTTCGCCGCGGCGTGGAGCACCTCTCCCGTCGCAACGAGGGCGTCGATGCCGAGCTTGTCGAGGCGCGGGTCGCTCTGGCCGCGCGCGAGCAGCCGAACCTTCCCGAATTTGCGAATGTCGCGGAAGTAGAGGGCGGGTGGGCCGTCCGCGAACTCGAGCTCGAGGTGCGTGTGCGCGTCGGGTCGAAAGGCTTTTTGGTTCGTCGGGTCGAGCGTCGAGCGCCGCTCGGCGGAGAGCAGCCGCACGCTTCGGGCCCCCGCGGCGAAGAGCTGCCCCGTCATGCCGAGGTGCAGGAGCAGGCGCGCGCCGTCGTCGAGCAGCGCGACCAGGTATTTTCCGTGGCGCGTGAGCTCGACCACGCTGCGCTCGGCGAGCGCGCGTCGCAGGCGCGCCGGGGGCGTGAGGAAGAAGTAGCTCGGCGCCGTGGTCTTCACGCGCAGAATGCGGCGGCCGACGAGCGTCTTCTCGATCGCGCGGCGGGTGACCTCGACCTCGGGCAGCTCGGGCATCGGTGTCGCTACTTCGCCGGAGCGGTTTCGCCCGCCGGCTTGCGCATCAAATAGAAGAAGTCGCGCCGCGAGCGCTTCCGGATGTACTCGTCCTCCGAGAACTCGAAGCCGCTCGCGAGCGCGACGGCCTTGCGCGGGCCGCCCGGCTCCTTCGGCTCGAAGAGCACGAATTTCGGGTACGACCAGTTCACGTCGAGCTGCGCGATGTCCACCGCGCCCGCGTGACGTAGCCCCTCGGCCAGCACGCGCGCGTTCGTGTGGTTCGTGATCGAGACGTAGAGCACGTCGCGCACCGCGTTCAGGCCGATGCCGGAGCGACGAATCACGGTCTCGCCGTCGAGCGTCGCGCCCCATTTGCGGTTGCCCGACACGTAAATGATGCCAGGGTGCAGCTTGCCGCCTTTCACCATGCACTCCGGCGCCTGCCGGAACCAAAGCATGCTCGGCGCGTCCGGCTCGAGCTCGGTCCAGGGCGCGATGCGCAGGCCGCCGTCCTTGTAGACGGCGATGGTGCACGCCTTCGGCTTGGGCGCGACGATGGTCACGTCGCCTTGCCGCATGCCGTAGCCGCCGTGCTCGGTCATG
>DASUGE010000139.1:0-17537 GCA_036274215.1 Polyangiaceae bacterium
CGACGAGGCCCTGCGCATGGTGCTCGACCTTTCGGACGAGCAGCTCGCCGTGATCGAAGCCGAGCTCGAGCGCGCGCGTGCAGCGGGGCACCTGGTCTACGGCATTCACCGCGCGCCGTCGGCGCTCATCACCTGTTACCTCCGCTCGTACAGCGGCGACCACGTGCACTTCGTGGACGGGTCGGACGGTGGGTATGCACTCGCGGCGCGGCAGCTCAAGGCGCAGCTGGCGGAGACCGTAGCCCGCCGGTAGGTGTTTCAGAGTGCGCCACGTGTGTCGAAACGGGCCACTTGGCGACGATTGGCCGTGGGGGTGAGCAAGTGATGGTGCAGCGCTGGTGCCCCTGGCACGCCCATTGCGTGCGTCGGCCGGGATGCCCCCGTCCCGCACCCGCGCCTCCCACGAGGCTGACGGGGTTCCGCTCTCGAACAGCCTCCGCGCGCAGCTCGGCCTCGATTCGCAGCTGCCCCGGATCGCGATGCTCTCGACGCACGGCTACGTCGCCAGCGAGCCGCCGCTCGGGGAGGCCGACACGGGCGGGCAGGTGGTCTACGTCCTCGAGCTGTCGAAACAGCTCGCTCGGCTTGGCTACGAGGTGGACATTTGGACGCGTCGCTTCGACGACCAACCCATGCTCGAGCCCGTGGGCGATCAGGTTCGCATCATCCGCATGCCTTGCGGAGGCGACGCCTTCATCGCCAAGGAGGTGCTCCACGAGTCCATCCACGAATGGAGCGAGAACGCCGTTCGCTTCGCCGCCCGAGCCGGTCTGAAGTACGAATTCGTCAACAGCCACTACTGGGACGCGGGCATCGCCGGGATGCATCTGGCCGAGGCGCTCGGAACGGCTCACGTGCATACTCCACACTCTTTGGGGATGTGGAAGCGCCGCCAGATGCTCACCGACTTCCCCGGTGACGACGCCCGGCTCGATGCCAAATACAACTTCGAACGGCGCATCCACTTCGAGCGTCAGATCTATCGCGAAGCCGCGCTCGTCGTGGCGACGACGCCGGCTCAGACCGACATGCTGCGCGGGGACTACGACGTGAGCATCGAGAAGCTCCGCATGATACCGCCGGGGTACGACGACAACCGGTTCTTCCCGGTCGGGCAGGCGAGCCGCGAGCTTCTACGACGCAAGCTGGGTTTTCACGGTAAGGTCGTCTTGTGCCTGGGGCGACTCGCCCGCAACAAAGGTTACGACCTTCTGCTCAGGGCCTTCGCCGAGGTGCTCGCTCGCGAGCCGACTGCCTTCCTGTGGTTGGCGGTCGGCGGAGAGAAGATCAGCGCGTCCGAGCAGGTCATTCTGGACGAGTGCCAAAGCCTCGCGCGGGAGCTCGGTTTGACCGAGCGCGTCACCTTTGCGGGTTACGTCGAGGAGGCCGATCTCCCCGATCTGTACCGCGCAGCCGACGTATTCGCCCTGCCGAGTCGGTACGAACCCTTCGGCATGACGGCGGTGGAGGCGATGGCGTGCGGCACCCCCACCGTAGTGACCACCCACGGCGGGCTGTTTCGGATCATCAAGTTCGGCGTCGATGGCCTTTTCGCCGACGCGTTCGACGCCTCCGATCTGGGGATCACGATCTTGAAACCGCTCAGGTATCCGCTCCTGGGCGAGCGGCTCGCGCGCAACGCTGCCCATACGGCGCGCAGCCTCTTTACCTGGACGGGGGTGGCCCACCAGCTGATCGCAGCGGCCGAAGAGCGAGCGAGCTTCGGTTTGCCCATCACCGAGCTCGAGCTGGTCGACCAATGGTTCGGTCCGGACGACCAGAGCGGCGCGCGGTTTCCACGAGCGCGATGACCTCCGTTGGTCCCCGCGCCTCGGTTCCCGGTTGACGAGACGGCTGGAGACGCGCGCCATGTCGAGCGACGGTGACACCCTGCCTGCGAGCGATGCGACGGCAGCTCCCGCGCATCGCGCGCAGAAGCCGAGCCGGCGCTCGAAGGTCGATGGGTATCTGTATGCCGTCGTCGGCTCGGCGCTCGTGGCGATCATCGCCCGTTGGTCTCGCGAGGCGGTCCGCATCGAGGGAGCGATCATGTTGTATCTGCTCGCCGTCGTCGCCGTCGCGACTCGCTTCGGGCTCGGCCCCGCCATTCTTTCCGCCGTGCTCGGGGTAGTTGCCGTCGACTACGTCGTGATGCCTCCCACGTTCGAGCTCGCGATCGGCGACCTGAGCCAGGCATTGATGTTGCTCTGTATGGTGTCGGTGGCGACGGTCGTGAGTGGGCTCACGGAGCGGCTTCGGCGGCAGGAAGAACGTGCTCGAGCCCTGGCGGTCGATGCCGAAAAGACGCGCAGCGAAATAGAGAAGGAGCGCGTGCGAGCGGCGCTCTTGAGCTCGGTGTCCCATGATCTGCGCACCCCCCTCGCGATGATCTCGAGCTCCGCGCAAGTTCTCTCGAGGGAGCACGAACGAATGGCGCCGGCCTTGCGCGCCGAGATCATTCGCGCCATTTCGGAGCAAGCGGATCGGCTGGACAGCTTGCTCGCAAACCTGTTGGCGATGACGCGCGTCGAGTCGGGAGACCTGCGGCCAAGAACGCTACCGAGCTCGATCGCCGAGCTCGTCTCCGTCGCTCTGACTCGGTCGACACACCTGCTAGAGGCGCGGCGCGTCGAATCGGTCTTCGCGACGGATCTTCCGCTGGTCGACGTCGACGGTCGTCTCCTCGAGCAGGTGTTCATCAACGTGCTCGAAAACGCCGTGCGATACTCTCCGGAGGGCTCTCCGATCGGCGTCGTCGTCGAGCGCACACCGACCGGAGTCGCTGCACGCATCGAAGACGAAGGGACGGGCGTTCCAGCCGACGAATTGGACCTCATCTTCCAAAAATTTCGACGCGGCAGCAACGCGCCTCGCTCCGACGGCGGCGTGGGGCTCGGCCTCACGATATGCCGCGCGATCGTGGAGGCTCACGGCGGAACGATCGAGCTCCGGAACCGGCCCGAGGGGGGAGCCGTCGTGACCATCACGTTGCCGGAAAGCACGGCGACGCTCGCGGCCGCCGCCCACCAACTACCCCCCGTGCCATGATCCGAGCCGTGAGCAAACGAGCCGCCAGCTCGGCCGCGCAGATCCTCGTCATCGAGGACGAGCGGCCCATGCGCCGGGTTCTGCGGCTCCTCCTCGTAGGTCAGGGTTACGAGGTTCTCGAGGCGGCGTCAGGAACAGCCGGTATCCGACTGGCTTTCGAGAAAGACCCCGCTTTGATCTTGCTCGACCTCGGTCTTCCGGACATGGATGGCGTGGACGTCGCGGCCCGCATCCGTGAAGCGAGCCGTGTGCCGATCGTGGCCCTCACGGTTCGCTCCGCCGAGTCCGACGTCGTCCAGGCGCTCGACAGTGGCGCCAACGACTTTTTGACCAAGCCGTTCAGGGAAGGTGAGCTGTTCGCGCGCATTCGCGTTTCGTTGCGCGAGAGCCAAACGAGGGAACCACGAGCCGTGAAGGCGGGTGGCATCGAGCTCCATCCCGTGGAGCGCCGTGTGTCGGTCGACGGGCGCGAGATAAGGCTCTCCGGTACGGAGTACCGACTGCTGGCCGTCCTGGTCAAAGCAGGTGGCACGGTCGTGACGCACGAGCGCCTCGTGGGCGAGGTCTGGGGCACCGAAAAAGTCGACGAGATCGGGTACCTGCGCGTCTACATGCACCACCTGCGCGAGAAGCTCGAGGAGGACCCCACGCGGCCGCGTTGGCTCGTCACCGAGCCCGGCATCGGCTATCGCCTCGCGCCTGGGCCGAGCACGGGGGAGTGAAAGTAAGGGCCGGCCTCGGCATTTTGCTTTCACGGGGAGTCTTTTAATGAGATTTTAATGTCGTGCACCTCATCGGCACCGAGCCCGTTGACCTGGGGCGGCGCGCGGGAAGGCTCATCGGAACGAGCCTCGCGATCCACGAAGTCCAGGATCTCGTCGAACGCATCAAGGATGGCGGCGCTTCCGTCCTGATCACCGGGGAGAGCGGGACCGGGAAGGAGCTCGTGGCTCGCGAAATCCACGAGCGCGGCGCGCGGCGCGAGGGACCGTTCGTCGCGATCAACTGCGCGGCGATTCCGGAGCCGTTGCTCGAGAGCGAGCTATTCGGTCATGTCAGGGGCGCGTTCACGGACGCTCGGTGCGATCGTGCAGGCCTCTTCGTCGCGGCTGCGGGCGGCACTCTGCTCCTCGACGAGATTGGCGACATGCCGGTGCCGCTCCAGGGAAAGCTGCTCCGCGTCTTGGAGGAGCGCGCCGTGCGCCCTATCGGCGGCAGCCGCGAGGTGTCGGTCGACGTGCGCATCATCGCCGCGACGAACCGAGACCCGGAGCAAGCGGTCGAAAACGGGCGCCTGCGGGAGGATCTCTACTATCGCCTCAACGTCATCCACATCGACGTTCCGCCGCTGCGGGCGCGGGGCGGTGACGTGGCGTACCTCGCCCGGCATTTCCTCGGCGGTATTGCGCGCAACACGGGCGCCCGCGTCACGGGTTTCAGTCCCGAAGCCACCGAGAAATTGCTGGCCTACGACTGGCCCGGCAACGTCCGGGAGCTCAGAAATTGCGTGGAACGTGCCGTCGCGCTCGCGGACGGCGCCGTCGTCGGCGTCAACGACCTGCCGCTCAGAGTGCGGGACTATCAGTCTTCTCACGTGCTCGTGGCGGCCGATGATCCGAGCGAGCTCGTGACGCTCGAGGAAATCGAACGGCGGTACATCACGCGCGTCGTCGAGACGTGCGGTAAAAACAAGAGCCTTGCCGCGCGTGTGCTGGGCATCAGTCGCAAGACGCTGTACCGCCGCCTCGAGAGCTTTCGCCTCCGCGTCGTGGCGAAGGGAACGGGCGAACGACACGACGACGGCGCGTCGCCGTCGAGCCACTTCCGGACGACGGCGCTCAAAGTGGTCCCTGCGTGAGGCGAAGGAGATTGCTTTCGTCGGCGACGGAGAGCAGCCGCCTGAGGTCCTCGACGGCTGGCCGGAGCTCGGCCTTTCCCGCCAAATCGGCGCGCTCGGTCGGATCGACGGCGCGATCGTAGAGCTCGGCCCGGCCCGTCTCGACATCCTCTATCAACGACCAGGAGGCGCGCCGCACTCCACGCGTGCGGTGTGCAGCCTGTTCGCGCGATGGCTGCTCGCCAACGCAAGCTCGTGCCGGCGAGTGCGGCGCCTGCAGCAACACGCATGCGCGCCCGAGTGTGTTTCCTTCTGACCCACGGTGGGTCACTCGGAAACGGCTACTCGCGACGCAAGCTTCGTCGCGCACGTTCGAGGAAGTTCGAGCTTCCGGCGCCGGACTCCGCACGATAAAGGGCATCAGAGGCGAATGCGGATCCTCGTGGTGCACAGAGGGGGATGGAGCAATTTGGGCAGCGTCGTCCCGGCACTCGTCCTCCTCGAGGCGTTGCGCGAGCTGAGACCGGCCCGGCTCGACTTGGTCTACCGGTCGAGCTCGTTCGATCCACTGCCAGAGCCAATCGCCGGACTGCTCGATGAGTGCGTCACCGAACCATCACGCTGGTACTCGAGGTACTTGCCCGCGGCGCTCAGGCACGCGGTCGACGACCCTGCGCGACGGCGAAGTAGGCGCCTTTTCAGCCAATACGATGCGATCGTCAGCGGCCCGGGCCCGGGCTCGGCCGAGCGAGGCGCGCTTTCTCCGTCGGTGCTCGGGGACTGCGATGCTGCGACCGACCTCGGGGTTCCGTTCCTGATCGCAGGCAGCTCGCTCGAGCCGTTGTCGAGTCGGGATCGCGATCGAGTCTCCCGCGCCAGGCTCTTCATTGCGCGGGAAAGCACGACCCAGATGTACCTGAAGACTCACGGCATCCCGTCCATCGGTGCTGCGGATCTCGGCTTTCTTTATGCTTATGAGAGACACCTCCCGGAAGGTGTTCAGAGCATCGCGCGGCCCTATCGCGTGCTTTTTCTGAACATGGACGCTGCGCCTGGCGAGGCGCCGTACGCTCGCGAGCAGAGATTGCTGCGCACCGTAAAGGCAGTCGCCGGCTCTTCGAGCGAAAGGCTCATTCTCGCGACGACCGATCCTGGCCGCGACGCGCAGGGGCTCGTGGACTTGCGCCGGCAACTCGGTCATCCGGTCGTTCTGTGCCGTTCGATCGCGGCATTGGTGCATTTGATCGCCGGTGCCCGCGGTGTCGTGTCGGACTGCTACTACCCCGGCGTCTGCGCGGCGGCGCTTGGCAAGCCGCTCGAGGTGCTCGTCCATCGCGAGCAGCACAAGATGCTGGGTCTCCAGGGGTTGGTGGGGGCACACGATGCCGCTGAGCTCAAGCAGCGTGCTCGGCTCGGGTTGGACGCCCTGCTCCTCGCGCTCCGCGGAACGTCATGACGAGGCGGCGCCGTTTCCCGCGCGCTCCCGAGGTCGGCTACTCCGGCGCTCGCGCCGTCACGTGCACGACCGCCGTCTTCGCCTGGTCCGGCCGATCGGCGACGAAGAACGACCCCGTGTTTTCGCCCATGTGCTCGAGGGCCGGCCTCAGCGCTTCGGGCATCTTCAGGAGCAACTCGATTTCCGTGAGCTCGTAGCGACACGGGCCGGTACCCGGCAAACCCAAACGCGCGGCGACGTACGTGCCGTCGCTGTGATGGAGCACGAAGCGCGCGAGCAGGTCGCTCGGAAACGAATAGCAGTGCTTGCCGTCCACGACGGGTGACATCTCCGCGAGCGCTTTGACCAATGCGTCGAGCTCGGTCGGGATCTCGCTCCCGTGCAGCGCTTTGACGACGAGGTCATCATGCCGGAGCGCCTCGTACACGACGCGGGCATCGAAGATCTCCGTGAGGAGCACGGCGCGCGGGGGTCCCTGCGTGTGCCGATCGAGGTCGATCGCGAGCGTGGTGAGCCGCGTCTCGCCGCCGGGGTGCGCTTCCTGGGGGCACGTTTGGTAGATCTCCTCGCGCAAGCCGAGGAGCGGCGTGATCCAGGCGACGGGCGTGACCTTGATCTCGCGCGTGCAGGTCGGGCCGGCGTTGGAGACCGGGCCTGCCGCAGCCATCTCGTGACGGAACGACCATTCCGCCCATGACTCGTAGGAGAAGGTCCGCATGGTGCCGTAGCCAAAGGGCAGCTTGAGGTCCGTCTCGCTCACGGCGAGGGTCACCGGAGAGCGATGATGTGACAGGAGCAAGGCGGAGGCTGCCGGGCCCGGGCGCGCGGCGCTCGCGTAGTCGAATGGCTTGAATTCGCCCGCCGAGGCCGCGGCTGAAGCCGGCGCACGCGACGTCGACGCACCGGGCGCAGGCAGCGCCGCCTGTCGCCGGCATCCGAACCCCAAAAAGCAGAGCGTAACGCTCGCGAACCAGAGCGAGCGCACGGTGGTCTCGAGGGGCGGCCTCAGTGCAGCGAGGCGACGATCTCGGCGCCTTCGTCTTCGCCGAGGTCCGTCGCGACCGCATACCCGACGCCGTGGCGATCGGTCGTTGCGATCGAGTAGCCGCGCTTCCAACCGGTGTAGACGGGCTCGTTGCGCACGACGCGGCGCTTGAACGAGGTCGCGACCGGGAAGTGCTCCGAGTTGTAGACGTAGACCGTCATGCGGTGACCATCGACCAGGAACTTGAGCGACGCCGCACGTTGGTTGCGAATCGGAACGACCTTGCCGCCCTGCCAGCGCGCGCCGTACTGCGCGAGGCTCGGGAAGTGGACGGGCACGCCGACCTGCGGCTCCATCCCGTCGAGCAACGACGGCTCCGTCACCTCGGGCGAGGAGCGGTCGATGTGGCGATCGATGAGCTCGTCGAGCACCTGATCGAAGCTCGTCGGGCTCGTGCTGGCGACCACCTTGTCCTGAGTGTGATGCTGGATTGGCTTGTTGGCCTTCGCCGACCAGAGCAGCGCGATCGCGGCGGCTGCGGCGAGCGGCACGATGCTGGCCCAGGAAAGCGGCCCGCCGCGGCGTCCGCTGTCGAGCTCGGCCACCGCCGCGCGCTCCGCCTCCGCCTGCATCGACGCGAGGATGCGGTCCTGGAACGCCATGCTCGGCTGTGCGTCGGCGTACACCTGACGGCGGAGGCTCTTGCGCGTTGCATGCTCGAGCTGGAGCCGCGCCGAGCAGCCTTCGCAATCGGAGAGGTGCCCTTCGATCTCGAGCACGTGCTCCGGCTCGAGCTCGCCGTCGGCGTACGCGTCGAGCAACGTCACGACTTTGCGACAGCCGCTCATGAGCTCACCGCCTTCTTGCGGTAGGCCTGCATGTCCACCACCGAATCGCGCTCCGCGGGGGCGCCCACGCTCTCTTCCGGACCGACGATGCCGAGCGTGCGCGCGTGATCGTAGAGACGACGCTTGAGCAGGCGGCGCCCGCGGTGCAGGCGCGACATCACCGTGCCGATGGGGCAACCCATGATCTCGGAGATTTCCTTGTAGCTCAGCTCTTCGACGTCGGACAGCACGACGGCGAGTCGGAACTCCTCCGGCAGCTCGTCGAGCGCCGCGACGATCTCCTTCTCCAGCAGCGCGCGCATGGCGCGCGATTCCGGGTCGCGCATCGCCTCCATCGTGGAGGCGCCGATCCAGCCGTCGGCGAGCGGGTCGGCGTCGGGTCCGTCGAGCACGCTGCGCTCGAGACCGCCGCGCCGGTATTTGTTGATGAACGTGTTCGTGAGAATGCGGAGCAGCCAGGCGCGCATGTTGCTGCCCGGCGTGAAGTGCTCGCGGGCGCGGATCGCCTTGAGCAGGGTGTCCTGGACGAGGTCTTCGGCTTCGGAGGCGCTCCGGGTCAGGCGCGAGCCGACCGCGAGGAGCGTTGAGAGGTGCGACATCGCTTCCTTCTCGAAGTCGCTCAGCTTTCTCGGTAAGGCTGCCATGCTCTATGAGGGCAAACGGGGCCCGGTCGCGGATTATTCCTCTAGCTCTGACCGCCGCCGGGAGGGGGCTCCTGGGGCCCGCCGGGCTGGCCCAGGCGGCTCTCCAGGTCGTCGATTCGGGCGCTCAGCCGCTTCACGGCCTGCTCGAGGTCGCGGAAGGCTGCAAAATTCGGCAGGACCGTCCGAATCCGCTCGTCGATCTGGCTCTGCCAGTGCTCTAGCGTTGCTCGAATCCCGCCGCGCGGGGGTTCCATGGATTGCGACAATTCGTCCTCCGTGGCTGGGCCGAAAGGGGGGGTTGGGACCGGGGGAGTGATGGGCGCTTGGTCTTCGGACCGGGACGTTGTGGCGCCGTTTTCGTCGGCTCCCGGTCCAGTCGGGATCAAGCGTCCGATGGTCCCCCCGCGAAGCTGACTCAAGATCCGCTCACCCCCGTGGCGTATGAGCGCCTTCAGCGTGCTCAGCGGGATGGCTCGCGGCTTAGTGCGAAGCTCCTCCGAGATGATCAGCGCGAGGGTGACATCGGTCTTGTCCTCCTTCGTCGAGTTATCGATGATCTGCACCTCTTCGCCCTCGCGGATCATCTGCGCGATCTGGAGCAGGGTGACGTAGGTGCTGCCCTGGGTGTCGTAGAGCTTGCGGTTCGAGTACCGCTTGATGATGCGCCGGGGTCCGGGCGGGCTCGAATCGTGCGCTTCGTCAGGGGTCATGGTGGGTTGCTACAGGCTCGGAAGAACTAGGTAATTGTGTCCCTTGCACTGAGAAGAAGGCGGCTAGTTAGTTTCACATGATGCGGGGCGTCACGCGAGCCGGTCCGGGGTGCCGCAGGGAATTTTTCCAGGATTCCGGCATGTTGGTACGCTCGGCAGAGTGCGTAGAGCGGCCTCGGTTTGCGTTTTGGCGCTCGGGATCCTGGCGTGTCAGTCGGCCCCCGGGCCGGCTCTCGTTCAGGTAACGGGCACACTCGCATCGCGGCTGCGCGAAGGTGACGTGCTCGAGCTGCGTGGCGACTCGTTCCCCGAAGGTCGTCCCGCCGAGGTCACGTTGCGGGGCGAGGTCGCGCGGCCCGGTCAGGCGCCGCTGCGCGCGTTCCGCGTGTCGCTGCCGGGGCGCAGTGTGTCGTCGCACGCGGTCGCGGTCGACGTGACTCGGCCGTTGGCGCGGACGTTCTCCGGCACGACGAATCCAGCGCACGCGACCTTCCACGGCTCCATCGAGGTTTCGTTCGCGCCGCGCGTTGCGGGGACGCCGCCGGTCACGGGTGTGCTCGCCGACACGCGCCTCGATTTCATTCCTGCTGAGGGCGAGCTCGCCGCGCTCGAGGCGCGGAGCGAGGAAGGGCGCAAGTTCGCCGAGTTCATCGGCGTCCTGCCGGCGGAGTCCGGAGCCGTCGCCGCGGGCGGGGTCATGCCGGGCAGCGCGGCGGAGCGCGCGGGCGTCGTCGCGGGGGATCGCTTCATCTCGCTCGCCGGCGTGAACGTGCTCGGGATGAGCGACCTCGTGCCGCCGGAGCGAGCGCGCCGTGCCGAGCTCGTGATCGAGCGCGGTGGCAGCGAGCGCCGCCGGCTCATCCTCGACGTGGCCGGTTTCCGCCCGGTTTCCGAGCACGACCTCGGTCTCGCCGGAGGCTTGGTTTTGGGCGCGCTCGCGCTGCTCGTGCTGCTCGCGTCGCCGTTCGGACGCGCGCTGAGCTTCGTCGAGCACCGCTTGGCCGAGCGCCTGCGGCAGCGTGCGCTTTACGCCGGGCCACGCAGCTCGTCCGCGCCGCCGCCGCCGTCTTGGTTTGCACAACTGCTCGCTGCGTTGCCGACGGGCGTGGCGAGCTACGTGACGTTCGTTGCGACGAGCGCCGTGCTCGCGGCGCTCTGCCTCGGCATCCCGCTCGTGGCGCACGAGCTCGACGTGCCCGCGGTCGTCGTGCTGTCGTTGACGGCACTGTCGCTCACGAGCTTGGTGTTCGGCGCGCCCGGTGAACGCAGCCTCTGGGCGCGCGCGCGGCGGGCGCTGTTGGTCGTCGCGCAAGGCGTGGTGGCGCTGCTCGCGCTCGGGTCGGTGGGCCTCAGCGTCGGCAGCTTCGGCGCCGACTCGCTTGCGCTCGCTCAGGGAGCCGCGCCGTGGCAATGGCTCGCGTTCCGCGGCCCCGTGTTGTTCGGCGCGGCGACGCTGCTCTTCCTTTCGCTCGTGCCGGAGGCGTCGCGCGGCCGCTCGCTCGATACGGTGCTCGGGGCCGCGCGTGGCAAGCGCGAACGCCGCCAGCTCGGTACGGCTTTGGCCGGACAAGCGCAGCTCCTGCTCGTGAGTGGCGTGCTCGCCCTCGCGTTCTTCGGCGGGGCGTGCGCGCCCGGCATCCCGCTCTCGCTGTCGCCGGCGCTGGGTCCCGCGCTCGGCGGCGTGCTCGTCGTTCTCCTCAAAACCTGGGTCATTGCCGGCGTCGTGAGCGGGGTGCGCTGGGCGCTCGGCGGCGTGGACATCGACGAGGTGCGTGGCCTCACGCTGCGCGTCGGGGTGCCGAGCGCCGCGCTCGTTTTCGGACTCTCGCTGCTCGCACGGCGCGCGCCGTTCGAGCGGCTGCTTGCGCTGAGCGACGGGGGCCTAGCGTGGGCGTGCCTCGCAGGGACGATCGTGCTGATGATTGCGGTGCTGCGGCGTGGGATTCCGCGGCGCGTGGCGATCGAGGGCGAGCGCGGGCCGAATCCGTGGCTTTGAACCCTTGACGCGGCTTCGAGCGTCGCGAGCTCCGTGCCGCTTTTCATGGTGTCAGAAAAGCGGCACGTCGCCGATCGACGCGGGAGTCTCGTCGTCCCCGATGTCGTTCGAGTTGCCGTAGCCGAGCGCGCCGTAGCCCGCGCTTCCGAAGCAACGCACGCCTCCGCTCTGCATCAACGCGCAGAGGTGGCTCCCGCCAGCGCTCAGGCTCGCGACGGCACCTCCGAGCGGTGCGTCGCCTGCGTCCGCCGGGTCCTCGTTGTCACCGATCGTGTCGTAGCTGCCGTAGGCCCAACCGCCGAAGTAGCCCCAGCAGCGCACGGCGCCCGTCATGAGTAGCGCGCAGGTGAACCGATCTCCGGCCACGACCTGCTTTACCGGGCCGCCCACGTTGACGTCGCCCATGTCTCGCATCTGAACCAACGACAAAGGCTCGCTGAAGATGTTGTAGCCGAGCTGGGCTTGATCGTTGTCGCCCCAACAGCGCACGTTGTCGTCGCTCGTCACGACGCAAGCGTGCGTGGCGCCGATGGCGACGCTCTTCACCGGCGCCCCCACGTCCACCACGCCTGCGATGCGGGGTGTCTCGTCGTCGCCAATTTTTTCGGCAAGACCTGGCACATAGCCCCAACAGGTGAGCGCTCCACTCCCGAGCACTGCGCAGCTCGCTTGGTTCGAGGTCGCGATCTGCACGGCGGGGCCCTCGAGCTCGACGTCGCCGCAAGAAGCGGGCGTGAGCAGTGCTCCCTCCTCGCCGGTGCCGTAGCCGAGCTGACCGTAGTTTTCGCCCCAGCACCGCACGGCGCCGTCGTCGAGCAACGCGCAGACGTGGCGCGACACGGTGCTGAGGGCGACGGCCTTGCCGCCGAGGTCCGCGTTCGGCACCGTTGCGGGATCGAGCGAGTCGTACGTCTCGCCGGTCCCGAGCTCTCCGTCGCCGCCGTAGCCCCAGCACCGGACGTCGCCGCTCATCAAGAGCACGCACGTGAACGTGTCGCCGGCGGCGACGTCGCGCACTGGCTCCTTCAGGTCGACGAGGGGCGCAGCCGAAGCCGGCTCGTCGTCGCCGATGTCGTTCTCCTGATCGCCCGTGCCGAGGGCGTTGTAAAACGCGTATCCCCAGCAACGAACCCTGCCCGAGCCGATGATGGCGCACGTGTGGGAGGTCCCGACGGACACCGCCGCTGCCGCGCGCGGACCGTCGCACCGCACGCCGTCCCAGTAGAAGTCCGCATTGCAGACGCAAGTGTCGACGCCGTCGACGCGCCGGCAGCTCGCGTTGCGGTCGCAGTCGTCGCGCGGCACGACGCACGGCTCGCCCGGGTCCATCCCGGCCGTACCCGCCGGGGCGCCCGCGCTGCCGCTCCGTCCCGCGCTTCCGAGGCCGCCCGCGCCGCCGCCCGCCATGCCGCCAGGCGATGCTCCGCTTCGCCCACCTTGGGTCGCACTACTCGCGCCGGCTGTTCCACCGCTATCGGTGCCTCCGGCAGCACCACCGGTGCCAAGCCCGCCAAGCCCGCCAGGGCCCGCCCCGGCGGTGCTCTCTGCGCCACCGCTTCCTGCGCCCGCTTTTGCGGTGTCCGCTCCCCCGACGCCGGAGCTCCCGCTCGTCTCCGTGGGGTGAGTGCCTCCCGACGAATTCTCTCCGTGACGCATCGAGCCGCACCCTGCGGCGAGCCCAAGCCCGACGAGCAAGGCGCTCGATGCCCAGCGCGGACCCGACCACAGCTGCATGTGAAAGAGACGATGCCCACAAACGCGCCGCGGGATTTACGAGCAGCGAAGCCCGCGTCCGGGCTCCGGCTCGGCTCACCCGCCGAGCGTCATCAACGTGCGCGTCGCGACGCGGCCCTGTGCGTCCGCTTGCGCGCCGAGGGCTCGGGCTTTTTGACGCAGCGTTTCGGCTCGATCCTCGGCTTCGAGCAGGCGCTCGACGAGAGCCTCGCCGCCCTTCGCCGCGCGGAGCGCTGCGGCGTGCTCGCGGAAGCGTGTGACGTCGGCTTCCCGCAATGCGAGCTCGGCTTTGACCGCGCGCAGGGAACGCCGCGTGGTCTCGGCGCGCGCGAGCTCGGCAGCGGCCTTGCGCACGATGCTGCGTTGAGCGTTCGGGACGGAATCCGCGTCGGCGAGGTCGTTCAGCAGCGCGGCCGTGAGTGTGAGCACCGAGTGCAGGCGCGTCACTCCTTCGTCCACTGCGAGCGTCTTCTCGAGCGTGGCGCGCGGCTCGATGCCGAACACGGCGAACGCGCGCTGCTTCTCGCTGTCGTACACGAGCTCGTCGGCGCCGCGCACGCTCGCATTGTTCACGTAGTCGAGCCCGACGAACGCGTCGCGCCGCTCGCCGCTGCGATTCTCGAGATGCTCGGTGACCTCGTGGTGCCGCACGTAGTGCTCGACGAGCTCGAAGCGCGCGAAGCGGAGCTGGCGCGGCTCCTCCGTCACGTCGTCCTCCGTTTGGCTCAGCGAAAGGTCGAGATCCGCGCCGTACTCGATGGTCGTGGTTTCACCCGGCTTGAGGCGCGGGAGCGCCGATTCGCCCGCAAAGCCGGCGTCGCTGAACACGGCGAGCGTCCCCGCCGGCAGCGTCTGGGCGCCGTGATGCGTCACGTACACGCCGCTGCGAGCCGTTGCGCCGGGGCTCTCGAAGAGGGCGATGCGGCGCGCTTCCACGCCCTCGCCGAGGAACGGCACGAGCGCGGAACCGTGGGCTCGGAGATCGAGCTTGTCTCCGAGCGTGTAGCGAAAGAGCGAGCCGGACTCGACGCCTTCGCTCGCCGCGACACCCGCGAGATTGCCGACGGAGAGTAGCGAGCTCTCGTCGTCGTCGTCGCTGCCGCTACCGCGCCCCAAGGTGCCGATGCTGCCGAGCCCGATGCCTTCGCCGCGTCCGCCGCCGCCCTCGCCGACTCCGCTGAGCCCGAGGCCGCCCGCTCCGTACGCGTCTTCGCCGTCGTCGACGTGCCACATGGCGTCGGGCGTCGTGCGCATGAGCTGAGGCACTGTCGATAGCGGGTTTTCAGGAGTCACGAGCTCGCGCCGCGCGTAGCGGGGTGCGGCGAGCGGAAAGAGGAAGCTATCGGGGCGCCCGTTGACGAGCTCGAGCGTGACGGCGTGCCAGGGCTCGTCGGTGTCGTTGTGCACGAGCGCCCAGCCTTGCAGCGCCGCTTTCTTTTCGGTTCCGAGCACGAGCCGGTAGCTCGTGCGCCAGACGGGCGCTTCGCTCACGTAGCCGAGAGAGACGCTTTGCCCCTGCGCGAGCACGCGCAGCTCCTTGAGAAGACGCGCGCTGCCGCCCGAGAGCGCGTCGAGCGCCGCATTCAGGCGCGAGCCGACGGCAGGATCGGTGGGGCGTGCCCCGGTGACTTCGCTGAGCGCGACTCTCCGGAGGTCGCTCCTCGTCGTCATCAAGACCAGTGACGGCACCTTGCTCGGCTCGCAAGCGCGCTGGGTGGCGCCGGCGTCCGGCTTTGCGCGCACGCACGTCTCGAGATCGCTCGTTTCGGCGTCGAGCACCTCGACCAGCCGTCCCTCGAGCGAACCGTGAGCGAGCGTGAGCACGACGTTCGCGCCCTTCAAGCTCTCTAGCAGCGCCGAAAGGCTGAGCGCCCCCTCGCCGGGTGCGACGCCCGCGAGCGCGCGACCCATTCCGGGGCTCACGCTGCTCGCGAACTCGACCCCACCCACACGCGACGCACCATTTTTTGAATAAACGACGAGCGTCTTCAACGCATCGTCGAGGTGGCTCGCCGGAACGGGCAACGTCACGGCGCCCGCGCCGAGCGTCCCCGTGCGCTCGAAGTAGGCGACGCCGGTTTCGTAGAGGCGAACGCGTTTGAGCGGCAAAAGCTCGGGCTTCGCGAGCGCGGCGGGCGCCCACAAGAGAACACACGCCCACGAGAGAACACACCCGAGCGGTAGCGAAAGCGCACCTCGACGCACCCAAGCCATGAGCGGAACCTCGTTCAAACGGGAGCATGAGCGCTCCACCTCTCACCGACAGCACGCCCCGAGTGAGGTTCCCGCCTGCGAGTCATTTGGTGACGGGAGACTCGCGCGGTAGAGTGACGCCATGTCGATGCTTCGACTCGGCTTTGTCTTCGTGCTCGCCGTGGCTGGGGGTGCGTGCGCCGGGGACGGCGGCGACGGCGGGGATCATTGCAACCGGGAAGGTTGTGATGCGCTCGAGACGTCTGCTCGGCAAACGGGCCGAACCGGTATTTCTGGCTTCGTAGCCGAAGAGTCCGATGTCGTTGCGAACGGTTGTCGAACCTGCCCGTTTGCGCTGGAACACATCAGCTTCGCGCGGGTAGGAGAGACTGATCGGCTGGTCGTGCCAGGGACCGAGGTGACCGCATTCGCGAATGGCCAGTATTCCCAGGAGCTCGAGCCGGGCACCTACTCCGTTTGCGTGCGTGAAGCCTGCACCGAGGTCGTCGTTCGGGATGGCCACCTCACCACGCTGAACATCCGCCTGCAGGCCCAGGGATCCACAGCGTTCGCTCCACTCGGCTAACCCGAGCTGCTCCCCGCGGCGAAGCTGCTAGAGTCCTGCACGTTCTGAGCGAGGAGGGTTGAATGACGTACGTCTATTTGTTCGTGGGGCTTCAGCCACGGAGTGTTTCGCGCAGCACGCGCTCTTCGCTCCCGAGCTTCCCAATCGCTTCGAGCGTCCGATCCGCCACGGCCTGATGCACCTTCGGCGTCCCCGGCTCCGCCAGTAAATCCGAATAGTCAATCGGCTCGCCGAACACGACGACGATCTTCCGCCCCGTGCCGTCGAAGTTGCTGCTCACTTGGCGCGGCAAATCATTCGGCAGGAGCCCATTGATGAACACGGGAATGACCGGAACCTTGGCTTCGTGAATCACACGCCCTACGCCGCGCTGCGCGGGCAGGAACGTGTACGGGTCGTCATCCTTCTTGCGCGTCCCCTCGGGATGTAGCCCGCAGAAGAAACCGCCACGTCGCAGCAACCACGCGAGCTCGTCGAGGCTCACGGGGTTCAGGGCGAGCTTCTTGCGATCCCGAAATATCGGCGGATACATCGCGAAAAAGCTCATGACGCCGTTCACGAACAAGCCGAGAAAGCTCGTGAAGAAGAAGTCGGCGCGCACGGGGAAGACGATGCGGTGCTTCAGGTGCATCCGCACGAGGTGGCCCGTGACCACGTAGAGGTCGAAGAAGCTCCGGTGGTTCGAGACGACGATGTAGCTTTGCGTGCGCTCGAGCCGCGGCAGGCGCTCGAGGCCGTACACGTGGCGGAGGTGCTTCGTGAAATGGTGGATCCAGGTCGAGCCGATCACGCGCTGTAGCCAGCGGATCGCGCGGTCGAGGCGACCGGGCTCGAAGGTGCGACGCACGAAGCGCAGCGTGAAGCGCTCGGTGAAGGAGAGGCGGGCGCGCCCGGCGTCGAGCAAATCGGGGCGCACGGCGAGGGCCGAGGTGGCCTCAGTCATCGTCGAAGAGGATGTCGAGGTAGCCGGGAGGCGGAACGAGCTCGCCCACGGCGCCGATCACCTGCTCGGCGAGCGCGCGGCGGTCGTCCACGCCGGGAGCGGAGAGGCGTAGCGTGAGGTGCGGCTCGAGGTCGCGCTCGGGGTTGAAGGTGCGCTCTAGCGCGTGGCCCGTGATTTCGGGGTGTGCTGCGAGGAATTGCTCGAGCGCGCTCACGAGGGCTTCAGGTGGCGGGTCGCTCGGCTCGGCGAGCAGCATCTGCTCGTCGTCGAGCGGCGGGAGATCGACGAGGTAGCCGACGAGCGGCAACGGTTGGCCCGAGACGATGCTCGCGAGCTCGCTGCGCCGCAGCATGAGCTCGCTGTCCTGACCCGGATCGATGACGAGCCCGCGCACCGTGACCTCGTCGATGACGCCGAGCGCGAGCTCGAGCCCGACGCGCGCCGGGAGCGAGCAGACGCTGAGCTCGCGACCGTCCGTGGTCCAACCGAGCGACTCGGCGACCGGCTCGACGAGCTCGGGGTTCGTGAAGAGCGCTGCGTAGCCCTGACCCTCTTCG
>DASUGE010000140.1:0-9356 GCA_036274215.1 Polyangiaceae bacterium
CGAAACAGGGGGGGATCCGCAAAGCCGGCGATGGGCGGGTAGGCGGCGACGCGCGGCCCCTCCAAGCCGACGTGGCTGAGCCGGTGGCGCATGCGGTAGCCGACGGCGTCCGCGTCGACGCGCAGCGCGTGAAAGCGCTTCCGCAAGAGCTCGTGCAAGCTCACGTCCAACGTCCCCCGTTCGACGGCGATCTCGAACTCGACGTTGTGGTCGTGCATGCGGACGCGCAGCCCCCGCACCTCGATGCGCCCCGGAATCAGGCTGTACGCCGAACCGTAATCGACGCGCAGGTCATCACTGCTTGCCGCGAATTTTTTCAAGAGCGGCGTGCAGAGGACGAGATTCGCGCAGATCAAATAGAAGAGCTCGAGCCCCGCGAGGACGGCGAGCACACGCCAGCCGACGGCACCCGCGTGTCGCCCGGCCGTCCGCGCCCGCTCGCTCCACGTGCTCACCGTTCACCGTGACGGCGAACCGCTCGGCGCAGGCGGCGCGGCGGATGCCTTTGGGACGATGATTTGAGTCTGCTCCTGCTTGGCCTTGTACACGGACTCCGCGGTTTCGCGGTCGCGGCGATCGGCCTCGAAGCTGCCGTAGACCACGGCGAGCTCCGAGCGCCGCGTCGCGATGTAAGCGAGGTTCCTCTCGTCGAACGAGCCGGGGTCGTCTTGGTGCGCCATCTCGGCGCGGTCGAGGGCCTGCTTGGCCTCGAGGAGACGGTCGGGGGTGTGCTGCGCGGCGGCCGAGAGACGCGCGTCCTCGTAGGCGCTGCGTGCGGAGACGAGCTCGCGGCTGGGCGCCGTGGACGCGCAGGCTAGCGCGAGAGCGGGTGTTAAGGCGGCGACGAGAGTTTTCATCCTTGCTTCTCCTGAGCTTTCGCCCGCAGGTCAGTTGCTGCGCCGCAGGCGTTCGACTTCGCGCTTCGCGTCGTTGGCTTCGCGACGGGCATTCGCCTCGCGAGTCACCATCAGGGCGAGCTCGGCGTCGGTGCGCGCGCGCTCGAGCGTCAGGGCCGCCTCGTGATCGTCACCCTGGCGCGCCAACACCTGGGCTCGGGCGACGGCGTCGCGGGCCATCTTCAAATGCAATGCTGCGCGTGGCTCGTTGCCCGCGCCGACGGCGTCAGCAGCGCCGATGGCCGCCTGCGCAGGGACGTAGTTGGCCGGCATCGGGTGCGTCGACGTGCAGGCTGCGAGAGCCAGCGTCACCGAGCCGAGAACCTTGGTCAATGCAGTCATGGTGCGTTCGGAGATAGCAAGGGACGGGCCAGGTTCCCGCGCCGATCCCAGCCCGCTCGGCCCCAGCCGCGGTCCTCCTACGCCACGGTGCGATCATCTGGCGCGCCCGCCGAGAAGGTTGCCGAGCCCCGCGAGCGAGGGGTTCTCCTCGCACACGATCCTGAGCAACATGAGCAGTGGCGCGGCCAACATGGCGCCGGGCACCGACCACATCCACACCCAAAGCGACAGCCACACGAACACGACGAGGGGGCTCAAGCGGAACGAATGCCCGAGCACCAACGGCGTCACGAGGTTCCCCTCGAGTGAAGCGAGCGCGAAGTACACGAGCGGCGGAAGCACCGCCGTGCCGGCCGTCGGAAACGTGACGAACGACGCGAGCGCGACGAGACCGATTCCCACTGCCGGGCCGAGGTAGGGGACGTAGGTGAGCACCGCAGCGAGGCCGCCCCAGAGCAGCGGATTCGGCATCCCGAGCAGGGCAAACGCAATCGAGACCAGGGTACCCAGGCCGAGGTTGATGCACGTCACCGTGAGCAGGTACCGGCTCATGCGGCGGCCCACGTCGCCGACCAGCAGCGAGGCGCGGCGATTCCCCGCGAGGGACGGCGCGAAGGTCGTGAGCCGCCCCAGCACCGCGTCACCGTCGAGCAGCAGGAAGAAGGCGCAGATGATGGTGAGCGCCAGCTGGCTCGTGAACTCCGCGGCGCCCTCGACCATGCCCTGCAGCCATCCAGGACGCACGACAGCGACGCGCGGCACCTTGTCCGAGCCCTCGACCTCCCCGAGCTTGGTCACGAGCTGCATGCCCCGCGACGCTTGCTCGAGCGGCAGTCGTAACGTCCGACTCTTGGCCTCCAGCTCTTGAACGGCGCTCGGCAGACGCTTGGCCCAGGTCGCGGCGGGTACCGCGAGCTCGAGCGTCGCGAGCGCGAGCAGGCCGACCGCCGCTCCGAGCACGAGCGCACTGGCGAGGATGCGCGGCACGCCCCACCGCGCGAGCCGTCGAACCGGTCCGCGCAACAAGAAATAGAGCATCACCGCGAACGCGAGCGGGATGAACACGCTGCGCATGGCGTGGAGACCCGCGAGCACCGCCAAGACGGCCAACCAAACCAGGGCGCGCGAACCGACGCTCGAGCCCCCTACGCCGGGGCGCGTTCTTGGGCGGACGCGTGCGTGCGGCGTGAGCGGCGGATCACCGAGTGTCGCGCTCATCGCTGCCGGCTCATCCATTTCCGCCGAAGACCCGTCGCACCGTCTCGAGGAAAGCGAGCAGCGCCTCGTCCCGCGCGCTCGCTCCGCGGCGCGGGTCGTCCTGGTAGCTCATCGGCTCGCTACGCATTTGCTCCGCGAAGATGGGCCGGGCCGGCTCCGTCTTGGCCTCCATGAACGCCAGCGCCGCGTCCTCTTCGTCGTCGTCCGGCAATAAGTCGACATTGGCCAGGCGAAGGTCGGTCTCCGTGGTCTCCAAATCGTCGAACGTAGGTGGCTCGGCGCTGCGCGCATGGGAGATGGTCATGCTCTCGTCCTGTCTTGCTAGGTGCCGGCAGACGCCGGGGTTGAAGCAGTGCAAAGCAAGACCCGTGCGCCGCCGTGGACCTGGATTTTTATGGGCATCGCGCTCACCCCGGTGCTCAGAAACGTCACACTGGGGCAAAACGACTCGCGCGAATGGGGCAGGAACGCGGAAGGCACGAGCATTGCTTCCGGCCCATGCAGGAGAACCCCATGTCCACGATTCGATTGCTCGCGCCCCTCGTGCTCGTGATGTCCGGAGCTGCCCTCGCCGCGGGTTGTAGCGGTGACGACCCCGTCACGGCCGCCCAACACCAGATCACCTGCAACGACATCTGCCAACGCTATGCGGACTGTTTCGACGACGGGTATGACGTGGACGCTTGCACGGACCGCTGCACTGACAAGGTCGCCGGAGACGACGAAAAAGACGGGAAGCTTCGCGCCTGCGACGCGTGCATGGACGACAATTCGTGCATCTCGGGCGTCTTCGACTGCGGCGTCGACTGCTCGACGTTCCTGCCCTAATCCCGGCAACGCGGAGCTCCGATCCAGGTTCGCCCGCTTCGAGACTGCCCTCGCGCGCCGTCGATTAGTAATGCTTCCGCCAGATCAGATCGAGGGCGGAAGCGCCGCGGTCGCCGATTAGCGCGGACAGCGCCCAGTCACGCTTCAGGCGAAGCTCGAGGGTCAAGAACGTGCGGTCGGGGCTCGCGCCGGGCGGTGGATCGCCGATCGCGCGCGTGACGCGGGCCGAGACGCGCGGCGAGACGGGGATCATCAGCTCCGGTCGCGCGGCGCCCGTGCTCGTGTCCACGCGTGCTTGGATATCGAGGTGCGTCAGGTCCGAGATCGCGCGATTGATTCCGCGCGCCGCCGTGCCACCGGCGACCCCGACGGCTTCCGACGCGGTATCGCCGCCCGAAGCGTTCGCGCCCTCGGGGACCCCGAAGAGGATCAAGTTGACGATCTCGTCCTGCGACAGCGACGGCTCCGCGGTCAGCGTCAGCTTCCCCTTCGTCGCCGTGCCGGTATAGCTGGCGTAGACCACGTAGCCGGCGGGACTGGTCCAGCGCGCCAGCGCCGAAACGGTCGGATTCGAAGGATCACCGCCGGTGAACGTCACGGTTCCGCTCTCGATCTCGAAGCGCTTGCCCGAAACGTCGAGCGTGCCGCCCTTCAGGTCGATGCGGCCCGTGACCTTCGACTTTTCGAGCACGGCGACGTGCAGCTTGCCCGTGAGCTCCGCATTCACGAGGTCCCCCCTGCGGACCCAGACGCTCCCGAGCTCGACGTCGACGTCGACGGGCGTCGGGTTTTCCTGCGCCGTTTCGATGGGGTCGAGCGGCAGGGCCGTGAACACGGCGTCCGCGCGTCGCGCGCCGACACGGATCCGTTCGTCGGGCGCGAGGCTCTGGACGCCGGCGCGATCGGTCTCCGGAACGTCGACGTGGATTTCGGGGACCCGGATCCGGACCGCCACTCGATTCGGGTCGTTGACGACGTGAGCTTCGAGCTTCCCCCAAGCGTCGCCCATGGCAACACCCTCGAGGGTGATTGGGATCTTCTGGTTCTTGTCGATCTCGAGGCGCGCATCGAGCTGGCGGAGCGCCAGGTGCTCGTCGAGGACGATCTTCGCGTTGCCGTGCAGGCCGCCCGTGATGCCGCGCGCGCGGACATCGTCGATGAGGATCGCCGACGGAGCGACCGAGACGCGCGCCGAGATGGCCTCGAAGCGCTGGCCGATGGTCGGGATCTGGAGCACGCCGTCGCGGAGGGTGCCGCTGCCGGAGAGCGTGACCTTCTCCCCCTGTACGCGCGCGTTCAGGTTGCTGTCGAGCCGGCCGTCGAGCTCGTTCACCTTGCCGCTCACGAGCGGTCCGAGGGTCGCCAAGCGAAACTGCCGAGCCGTGAGCGCGGCCACGATGTCGCCGGTGAGGCTCGGGGCGCCGTGGGCCGGCCAAGCGAGGCCGGAGGTGACGCTGGCTTGGAGCGTCCCATTTCGTCCGCCGGCATCGATCGCGCCCCGCAGGTGGCCGGGCGCGGCGTCGATGGCGACGTTGATGCGATCGACCGTCGCCTGCCCCGCGCGCAGCGGATGGGCGACGAGGTTGGCCGAGACCGAGCGCTCCGACGCCCCGTAGGCGATCGCGGCCGTGCCCGAAACGACGCCCTCGATCTGACGATTCTTGAGCGCCGGGATCCCCTCGAGATCGAGTCGATCGAGCTTGGCGTGGCCCTTCATGGTGATTGCGTCGAGCGCGCCCGGGTCGCGCGCGACTTGCAAGAGATCGCCCGTCCACCTGAGCTCGGCGTCGAGCGCCCGCGCGCGCGTCGCATCGGCGACGATGGCGAGCTGCCCCCCGGTTTTCCGATATTCGACGTGCCCAAGCACCGCGAAGCGGGGTTTCATTTCGCCTTGGATGCGCTCGCCTGCCGCCGACAGGCGCGACGCGCGCACGTTCGCGACCAGGTGAGGCTCGGCGATGCTGCCATCGAAGCTCAGGTCGCCGGCGACTTTGCCGCGCAACGACAACGGACGGATCGGCTCCGGAAGCTGGGCGAGCCGGCGCGCGGGTACCGTTGCCTGCACCTCGAGCGGCATCGTTTCGATGCGCGCGATGACCTCCGAGAGGGAACCGTCGGGCCAGGGTCCAGCCTCCGCCTCGAGCGAGAGCAGCGACGCGCGTGCGTCGTAGACTCCGAGGCGCACCGTCAGCCGGCGCGTGGGCGCGTCGAGCGCGAGCTCGAGCCCGAAGTCGATGCCGCGGAGCGCCGCGGGCGCAGCCTGAATGGCTTCCGTGCTCGACCCAATCGACGCGCGTGGCTCGCGCTTCTCGACCACCCCGAGATCGTGCGTCCGCACGTGCCCGGCGAGACGTGGCGGCGCCGCAAGGCTGTCCTTGCCGTAGTCGAGGTCGAGGTCGAGCTTTCCCGTGGCGGATTCGATGGGGATCGCAGGAATGGCGGCGAAGAGCGGGGTCATGCAGCCGAGATCCAGGCGCCCGTGCGCACGAAGCTCCCCCTCGGGGAGCTCGGCCTCGGGCGCCGCCAGTCGAGCCGCGTGGAGCTCCCGCAGCGCGACGACGAGTCGAGCCCCCGGCACGAGCTCGCTCGCGACCTCTCCCGACCACGCGTCGTGCTTGGCCGTGAGGTCGAAGGACGCCTTGCCCTGGTCGACCGTGCCGTAGCTGACTCCGGTGAGGTCGCCTCGCACGTGAGCGTCGAGGGTCCGGCCGCGGTCGAGCTCGAGCTCGAGCGTCGCGCGCGCGGCGCGAAGCGGGGTGGAAAGCTCCGCTAGCTCGAGCAGGCGGACGACATCGAGTCGTTCGGTGCGGGCCGCGAGGTGGAGACGGGAGCCCTCGAGGGCCAGCGACGCCGACGCAGCTCCGGCGCCCCGCAACACGACCCCGTCGAGATGCACCTTTCCGTCGCCGAATCGGGCTCGCGCCATGACCAAGTCGAGCTCGCCGTGTCGATCTCGAAAGTGCGCCGTCGTGTTGGTGAGCGCGACGGTACCCCCCGCGAGGCCGAGCTCGGTCGCGGCTCGGAGTCGCTCGTTCTCCCGGCGAGTGAGCGCGACCTCGACGTGTGCCTGTTGCGGGCTCCCCTCGAACGTCGCCCGAAGATCCGAGAAATCGCGGCCTTGCACGTGTGCCCGAGCGATCGAGACTCGGCCACGTCCTCTCGGGTTCGAGAGCTTTCCCTCGACTTCGACGTGGGCGCGCGTCGCGCCGAGCCGCTCCGCGCCCCGCTCGACGCCATCGAGCTTCGCATCGGCGACGGCATTCAGCACGGGATCCGGAAACGTCATCCGGGCTTGGGCCCTCACCGTGCCCCGCGTCCGGACACCGCTCAGCGCAAGCAAGCGCGGCGAATCGCCGAGCTTCAATTCGAGCGCCGTTTCGACGCTGCCGCGCTCACCCGCGAGTCGCACGGCGTAGGTGGCCTCGGCGCGAGCCCCCGGTTCGGCCGCGTTCACCCGGCCGTCGACGGTGAGCTTCGACGCGCGAGCTTCGAGCGAGCCTTGCAGCGTGACGTCGGGGAGTTGCTTGTTCGCGACGCTCGGGCGCCGGAATCCGAGCTCGTAGTGGCCCCGCGTCGTGCTCTCCGCGACCTCGACCCCGAGCGTCCCTTCGAGGCCGATGGAGGTCTTCGGGGCCGTCGGCACGATGGCGGAGACGTCCCAGCGCCGGCCCGTGAGCGTGGCGTTCACGCGGAGCGGCGCGCCCGTGCTGAGCTTGCCCCGAACGGCGAGCTCGCCTGCGTCTCCCGCGGTGTCGAGCGTGAGGGCGAGCGCATCCAGGGTGCCTTCGGCGCGCGCGTTGACGCGTAAGGTGCCGCGCAGCGAGAGGTCGGGCGCGAACGCTCTCAGCGTGGCCTCGCCGAGCGCGGGGATCTGCGCCTCCGCCGTCAGGCGCTGCCCGTCGACCGACGCCTGGGCGACGAGCTCCGTCCCCGCTGCCATTCCCGTGAACGTCGTATCGGCGACGAGCGGAGCCGAATCGAGCGGCACCCGCAGCCTTCCGACGAACCGCCCTCGCGGATTGAGATCGTAGCTCGGAAAGCGCACGAGGCTCCGCGCGTCGCTCAGATCGACCTCGAAGGCCTTGCGATCGAGCCCGAGCTTCGCGCGGGCTTCGGTGAGCTCGGCATCGATGTGCGGCGACGAGCCGAGCGCCCCGTGCACCCAAGCATGGTCGATGCGAATGCGCGCGATCGTCAGCGTCGGCGGCGGCTCCGAGGGCGTCGTGGGCGGCAACGGGCTCCGCGGGTCGAAGGTGTGGGCCAGCGTCGGAGAGCCCGTCCCATCGTCGATCAGCACGATTTCGGCGTGCGGAATGGCGACCTCGTCGAGCGCGATGACGCTCGGCGACCCTCCATCGCGCAGGAGCCGCAGCAGGAGCGCGGGGACGCTCAGGCGCACCGTGACGCTCTGGAAGCGGACGACGCGGTGACCTTGGGGGTCGTCGACGCTGCCGGTCACGCGGGCACCGCCGAGATCGACGCGCTCGATGGCCGCGAGGTGAACGCGGCCGCGGAAGAGCTCAGCGAGCAAGTGGTCGACCTTTTGCGCGGCGAATGCACGCGGTGCTTCGAACCGAAGCGCCACGAGCAGAGCCGGCGGCAAGAGCAGCACGACGAGGACGAGCGCGAGCGCCACGCGCCCGGCGACCCGCAGAACCTTCCGAAAGCGGCTCGCGGGCGGCGGCGGCAGGCGGGTCGGCGCGTTCATCAGAACGCCTCCCCGATGCCGAAGGAGATGGCCACCGGCAGCCCGAAGGTGGTGATCGGCGTGCCCTCGTCGGGTGCGGCGGGCGCCTGGAGGTGAGGGATCCGGTAGCCGGCGTCGAGTCGCACTGGCCCGACCGGGGTGTCGTAGCGAAGCCCGAGGCCCGCGCTCAAGTGGGGGCGGTTGAATCGATACCGGACCTTGGCGGGCGCGACGTCGGCGGCGTCGGTGAAGAGCGCTCCCGAGAAAGGGCCCGAGATGGGGAAGCGCAGCTCGACGCTCGCCTCCCACAAGGTGAAGCCGCCGAGCGGTAGATCACAATTGCTGGCAGCTCCTGGGAGCGTGGTCGCGCAATCCTGGTCGAGCTTGTTGGAGGTGACGCCCGGTGCGTAGAACGGCACGATGCCGTGCGGGCCGATCTCGCGTTGCGCGTAGCCGCGATTCGAGCCCGGACCACCGGCGAAGAGGCCGCGCAAGGACATGATCTCCGAATCGCGGACCCAGTCGGCGCGCGAGGCGTTTGCGGGGTTGCCGGTCATCGCGACGGGCTCGACGGTGTCGCCGTAGTTGGCGGGAAAGAGCAGCGTCGTGTTGGCGCGCGTGGCGAGCGTGAGCTTGCGTCCGAGGGGGATGTAGCCGCGCACGTCGGCGCCGACCTTGGCGTCGCGCACGTCGCCACCGACGCCGGCAACCTGAACGCTGCTGCGGACGCCGACTCCCTCGTGCGGCTTCAGCCGCTGGTCCGTGAGCTCGAGGTCGAGCGTCAGCTCCGGGTACGAGGCGAGGATCGGGACGAGATCGGGGTCGAGTGCCCCGACGTACGTGAACGGCGTGTTCTGCTGAACCGTGTGGGAGAGACTCGCGCTGAGATGACCGAACGTGCGCTCGAGTCCGGCGCTGCCGCGGAGCTCGCGGTAGCCGAGCACCGGTGCGTCCGCGGGTAAGTCGCTGCTCAAGAGCAACGGGTAGATGCTGCCTTGGGCGCGAATCACGCCGCTCGTACGCGCCTCGATGAACCCCGGCTGGCGGAACTCGGAACGCAGGCGTCCTTCGGGCAAAAGCCGGCGCGGCGGCTTCAGCGAGGGCAGGCGCGTGGGATAGAGCACGACGCCGGGCGCGGCCTCGATCATGAAGTTTCGGAACCCGCCGAGGAAGTTGCGGTCCTCCCAGCCGGCGGTGAGATGCACGTCCGCCTTGAGGCTGTCGAGCTCGACGCCGCCGCCGAGCCGCACGCTGCGGAGCTTCGCCACCTCGACTTTGACTCGTATCGGCACGACGGCCGCTTGTGCGGCATCTGGTGGCAGATCCTTCTCGATCGTTACCGAGCTGAAGACGCCGAGCTCGAGCACCGCTTGTCGTGCTTCTTC